>DATGFS010000049.1 GCA_035308905.1 bacterium
CACGGCCGCTCGTAGCGAAATGTGCGCGGGGAATTTTGGTTCCACGCCGTCGCTCGGCTCCCCTTCCGTCCGCCTGCGCGGGGCCGGCGGCCGGCGGTGGGGCCGGCCGGACCCGGACTACAGCCGGCGAAGCGCCGTGACGAGGGCCAGGCCCAGCACCGCGGCGAGGGCTGCGGCCAGCAGCCCGGGCCACCAATCGCCGCCCGCGGGCAGGCCGGTGATCCGGAGCGCCACCGTGGCGCCGGGCGCCACCGGGCCGCCCGACCAGTGCGTATAATGGCGCCCCGACGCGATGACGGGCGCCGCCGCGCGCATGCCGTCTCCGGCGACGCGCAAGTGCGCGTCGGCGACGAGGACCTCGACGCGCGCGGCGCCGAACGGCGGAGCCCACGCGAGGGCGGCGTCGCCGCCGCGCGGCTGTTCCTGATAGGCGTAGGTGACCTGGGCTACGCCGGGCGGGATCGCGCGCGCGTCGGTGATCCGGCCCTCCTCGGTGCGCGGGTCCCGCCACCCGTCGAGCGCCTGGACCGCGACGGCCCCGCGCGGAAGCGGGAACGCGAGCGGATCGGTGGACGTCGTCACGACCGTGCGGTCGGTGGCGTTCTGCACCTGCTCGACCGTCGTCACGCGCAGGGCGCCCGGGACCACGTCGACCACCGCAAACAGGAGCGTGCCGCGCAGCGCGCGGCGATCGGCGCCGGCGTCGTAGACCGCGATCGACAGATCGCGGACGGGGGTCTCCTGGGTCAGCACGATGCGCTCCGCGCCCTCGTACGGCGCGCCTTGGTACTGCGTGGACACCAGGAAGATCCGGAGACCCCCGACCGGCAGGCCCGCGAAGATGAACGCGCCGGCGGCGTCGGTCCGCGTCTCCCGCTCGGAGGACGTGCCGCGCTCCACGATCTGCAGGCGCACGGGCTGCCCGGCCACCGGGTGCGCGGGCGCCGTGCCGTCGATCACCCGGCCGCGGATCACCCCGTTCGCGCCGGCGGCGGCGCCGGGGACGGCCGACTCGGCCGCGGGCCGCGATGCCGTGCACGCCGGGCCACACGCGGCGGCCGCGGCGAAGACGGCGACGAGAACCGGCGCGAATCGAGGGGGGCGGCGCACTCAGACTACTCCGGCGGCCGCGCGCTCGCGGGTCCGGGCCGGGTCCCGGGCTTCGGCGCGTCCATCGCGTCGAGACGCCGCAGCGCCTCCATGGCCGCGGTCTCCTGCCGGCCCCGCAGCGCCTCGTAGTCCGCGTCGCTCATCTTGCCGGTGGCGTGATCGAGGGCGAGATCGCTCAGGACGCGCAGCGCGGTCTCCCGCTCCGCCGCCAGGCGCGCGCGCTCGACGGACACGCTCCGGTCCGGCGCGGGGAGGCGGCGCCACAGCGGTGCGAGCACGTACCAAACCGCCGCGGCGGCCAGGACCACCGTGATGACCGCGGTCACCGCCCGGCCGCGCCGAAGACCCGCTCCGGCATCACCACGGGCGCGGTCCCCGGACGCGCCTCCGGCAGCATCGCGACGATCGCGCCCGCGCTCAGGACGAGACCGCCGGCCCACATCCACAGGACGAGGGGATTCACGAGGAGGCGCAGCGTGGCGCGGCCGTCCGACGCCCATCCGACCAGCGTGATGTAGAGATCGTCGCGGGGCGTGCTGCGCAGCGCCACGTCGCTCGTCGAGTCCCGGCCGTTCAGAAAGAGATTGCGCGCCGCCGTGAGCGGGCCGTCGTCGCGGGCGCCCTCGAAGACCCTGAGACGCGCGCCGACCACGAGCGCGCCGTGCGCGGTTGTCTGCCCGAGTCCGTCGTACCGCACGCGATAGGGACCGACCGCCGCGCTCTCGCCCGGCGCGAGCGTCGCGAGACGCTGCGTCGCGAAGACGGACGAGCCGGTGAGCCCGCACAGGAGCAGCAGCATGCCGAAATGCACGATGTACCCGCCGTAGCGCCGGCGGTTGCGGGCGACGAGGGCCACAAACGCCCGCGGGACCCCCTCGCCCCGCAGCGACTGCCGCACGCGGATGCCGCGGGCAAACTCGAGGACGATCGTCCCCGCGACGAACCCGACCAGGGTGAAGATGAGTATCGGACCGGGCGCGCGCATGCCCGCCGCCAGAAGCACGGCGCCGAGCGCGACGCCCGCCGCCCCCGGCGCGAGGAAGTTGCGGCGCAGCTGATCGGCGGACGAGCGCCGCCACGCGAGAAGCGGCCCGACGCCCATCAACAACAAGAGCCCCACGGCAATCGGCGGGATAACGTGGTCGAAGAACGGCGGCCCAACGTTGACGCGGCGGCCGGTCAGGACCTCGGAGATCACCGGAAAGACCGTCCCGAGAAAGACCGCCAGGGCGATCGCGAGAAACAGAACGTTGTTCAACACGAAGGCGCTCTCCCGCGAGAGCGCCGCGTCCAGCTCGTGCCGGCTGCGCAGCAGGTCCCAGCGCCACGCGGCGATCGCGAACGCGGCGAGCAGCGCCCCGGCGAGAAACACCAGGAACAGCGTGCCGATCGACGACTGCGTGAAGGAGTGCACGCTGCTCAGCACCCCGCTGCGCGTAAGGAATGTCCCGAAGATCGACAGCCCGAACGCGAGGATCACCAGCACGACGTTCCACCGGCTCAGCATCTCGCGCCGTTCCTGGATCATTACGGAATGGATGAACGCGGTGGCGACCAGCCACGGCATCAAGGCCGCGTTCTCCACGGGATCCCAGGCCCAGTAGCCGCCCCACCCGAGGACGACATACGACCACTTCGCGCCGAACCACAGGCCCATGCTGAGGCAGTACCACGCCCAGACCATCCAGCGCCGGGCGAGCAGCACCCCGCCGTCGGCAGCGCGGCCGGAGGCGAGGGCCGCGACGACCAGCGCAAACGGTACCGTGAGTCCGACGTACCCGAGATACAACGTCGGGGGATGAATGGCCATCCACGGGTTCAAGAGGAGCGGGTTCATGCCGGCGCCGTCCGCGGCCGGGAAGGGCACCGTCGCAAACGGCGACGCCACCGCGGTCAGCAGCACGAGGAAGAACGCCGCGACGCCGGCCAGGACCACGACGACCCCGGGCACCAGGGCGGGCTGCGCGCGGCCGACGGCGCGCACTGCGGCGAGGCTGTACGCCGCGAGGACGAGCGCCCACAAGAGCAGCGACCCCTCCATCCCGCCCCAAAACGCGGCGAGATCGTAGATGAGCGGCTGGGCGTTGTCGACGTGCGCGGCGACGTACTGGAACGTGTAATCGCGGGTCCCGAGCGCGACGAAGAGCACGACGGCGGCGGCCGCGAGCAGAGCCGCGGACCCGCCGAGGGCCCGCACCGCGCTCGCCACGAGCTCCGCCCGCCGGGCGCGCGCGCCGAGCACGGCCGCGGCGATGGCGTACAGCACCAGAACAAGGGCCCCGAACAGCGCGAACCGGCCGAGGCTAGCCACGCATCATCGCGGAGACTTGGGATCGGCGGGATTGTACTTAGTGGGACACTTCGCGAGCAGCGTGGTCGCGTCGAAGGCGCCGTCGCGGGCGATGCCGCCCTCCACCACCACCTGCCGGCCTTCCGCGAAAATGTCCGGGACCACGCCGGTGTATCGGACCGGGAGCGTGCTGGCGCCGTCGGTGATCACAAAGGAGAGATGCCGGTGCGCGTCGTCCCACCGCACTGTTCCCGCGGCCACGGTCCCGCCGAGGCGCACCCGCGACGGCAGCGAGTGCGCCCGCTGCCGCAGTTCGCCGACGGTCACCCAATAGGTCGCGCCCTGCTGGATCCCGCCGTATACGAGGTAGGCCAGCGACAGGACGATCAGCACGGTGCCGCCGGCGAACACGAGGGTCCGGCGGCCGGCACTCGCGCCCCGCCGGGCGGGGCTCACGAGGCGCCCCCGCCGAGCCGCCGCACCTCGTCCTCGAGCGCGCGCGCGCGCCGCATCAGGGCGCGCACGTAGAGGAAGAGCCCGATCCACACGACCGCGAACGACCAGAAAAGATACGTCATGCCGCGCCCAGGCGGTCGTCGGCGAGCGCGGCGACCTCCGCTTCCATGATGCCGATCCGGATCCGTACGCGCACGAGCAGGATGTAGACGAGACTCCAGGCGACGAGCCCGACGAGCAGCGCCCAGGCCATCGCGGGCGCGAGGCCGACGCTGTGCGAGGTGAAGATCACGGGCGACAGCGCCCGCAGATACCGGGCCGAGAACCATACCAACGGGACGTCGACGAAGCCGACGATCGCGAAGACCGCGGCGATCCGCCGCTGCCGGTCGTCGTCACCCGCGGCCGCCCGCAGCAGCAGGTACCCGACGTAGATGAACCAGAGGATGAGATACGTCACGAGCTGGGGATCCCACGTCCACCATGTGTTCCACACCGGCCGCGCCCAGAGCGATCCGGTGACGATGACGAGGCTCGCAAACAGTACGCCGATCTCGGCCGCCGACGCGCTCGCGACGTCCCAGCTCCGCCGGCCGGTGCGCAGATACTGCACCGCCGCCCACGCCGAGTGGCCGAAGGCCACGAACCCGACCCACGCCAGCGGCAGGTGCACGTAGAAGATCCGCTGGACGTCCCCCATGATGCTCTCGCGCGGCGCGTAGACAAACGCCCCGTAGAGCGCGGCGAGCATCAAACCGCCCATCGCCCACGCGAGCCAGCCGTCCGAGGTTCGGCGCACGCTCAAAATCATAACAGACCCGGCCGAGCCCTTTCAACCAAAGCGGGCGCGGCCTCAAAACGTATAGTTCACCTCGGACCGGTAGAGTGTGTACTGCGCAATCCCGCCGAGCCGCTGGTTCTCCACGCGTGTGTAGATCGTCGCGCCCGGCGCGAAGCGGTAGATCACGCCGGCCCGCCACTCCGTGACCCCCATTCCGTTGGAGATGTTGTTGCCCGTGAAGTACGCCGCGGCCACGGCCCACTGGCCGGTGAGGTCAAACGAGAGGTCGGCGTTGAGGCCCTGCGTGTTGCCCGGGCCGATCGTCGAGCTGATGCTCGAGTCCACGTCGTTCTGGTAGGGGGCGTAGAAGTTGACGCCCTCGTTGATATAGCTGACCGCGAGCGACAGCCGGTGGCCGGCGCCCGTGAGCGCGCCGAGGTCGAAGGTGCCGCCCACCCAGTAGGCGCTGTCGCCGGTGCCGAGCACGCCGTCCGTCCACGTCGCGATCTCGCCGTCGAAATGAATCGCCGGGGTCACCCGCCAATCCGCGTAGCCGCCGCCGCCGGACCCGAGAGCATGGCACTCGATCCCGCCCGGGCTCGCCCCGCCGCCGGACGCGGCCTGCAAGGTCCCGGTCCCGACCGCCGGGCATTTCGCCGTCGGCGGGTTGAGCATGGCGGTCGCCGCGCTGCTCGAGCTGCCGCCGTACACGTGCCACAGCGCGCTCGTCGCGTTCGACGGAAAGGCGGTGGACGCCGCGTTGATGCTGTTGGCCAGGTAGTAGCCGCCGACCCGCAGGCCTGGGATGACCCGGATGTTGGCGTCGAACCCATAGGCGTCTTCACCGAGGAAGTACGTGCCGCCGCCCGTCGGCCCGATCACCCGCCACACGGCGGCCTGCCAGTTGAGATCCGCCGTCCGCTCCGAGTTCCCGGAGACCCGCAGGCCGTCCACCAAGTGGGCCCCCGTGTTGCCGGCGGAGGCGCCGTAGGTCACGGAGCCCGTGTTTAGCAGCAGCCCGTACGGACCGAACTGGAGCGGGAGCGACCCGAACGGCTGCTGGATCCCGCCCATCCGGCCGAGCTGGATCCGGAGCGGCCAGCCCCACGCGTGATTCCAATCGAGGTACAGTTCCGCGATGTTGCTGAGCTGGTAGCACAGGGTGCCGCCGTTACAACCGGCGCCCGCACCACCCGCGCCGCCCGCCGCATACCCGGCGCCGTCGAAGACCAGCGGAGAACTGGAATTGCCGGTCGCCACCTCGAGCCCGATGATCGCGTGGATGTCGGGCGCCACGCTGCCGTCGAGAATCAGCTTGAGGCCCATCCGGGCGCGGAACACCGAGGGCGAGGTGCCGTTATCGACGCTGACCGTGTTGCGGTTCCCGTTGAGGGTGGGGCCCGAACCGGCCGGTGTGCCGTCGTAGCGGAATCGGAGCCGGCCGCTGATCCTCACGTTGTCCAGCCGGGCCTTGATCGCGTTCAGCTCTTCTTCGATCGCCGTCACCCGTACGCCCAGCGCCGCCAGTTCGGCCCGAAACTCGTTGATCAGCCGCTGCAGCGCTTCCA
>DATGFS010000050.1 GCA_035308905.1 bacterium
GCCGGCGGCGGCCACCGGCGCCGCGACCGCGAACCCCTCCGTAACGTTGTGCAGCCCAAATCCCACGATGAGCACGATCGCGAACCCGATCGCGCCGGTGGAGGCGGCTTGGCCGATGGCGAGGCCCTCAGAAAAATTGTGAAGACCGAGCCCCGTCGCGACCAGCAGCGTCAGTTGGTAAGCGCGCGGCATGCCCGGGGATGACCGCCGGTGGGCGGCGGCGGCGAACGTAACCAGGCCGACCAGGCCGAAGACCAGTCCCAGCACGAGCATGAACACAAGGGAGCCGAAGGTGCTCCAATGGCCGGATTTCATGGCCGCCTTGAGCGCCCCGTCGATCGGCTCCTGGGCCTTCGAGAGAATGTCCCACACGAGGAAGAGCAGCACCCCGATTGCGACGGCGTTCAACAGATTTTGGAGCGTCTTCGTCCGCGGCCCCAGCCGGGCGACCGGCAGTCCCAAATAGATGGTAAACCCGGCCAAAGCCCCGAGCGCGGTCGTCTGCCAGATTGTCATCCTCGTTTACCCCCCCCAAAGCGAGCATGTTACGACGCGTATGCGTATGCTCGTGGCGTCGGCGCCGACGATCGCATGTGCGATATTGGCTTGCCGAGCAGATTCTAGAGTGCTATGGTCAGGAATAGCCGTCAAGAGCGGCACGAGCGATGCGACCGCCAGGCCTTGCAGCGCACGGCGCCGCGGGAATCGCCAACCTCTAGTCCTCGTAAAAAGGTGGCAACTTCAGGGTGGGAAGGTTTTCGACAAGCCAGGCGGTGGCCGCCTTCCGAGCGCAGGACCGCAACATCACGGCCCAACGGATGGCCGTGTTCCAGGCGCTCGAGCGGGCCGAGGGCCATCCCACGGCGGAAGGGCTTCACGGCCGCATCCGGCGTACCGTGCCGGGCCTCGCGCTGAAGACGGTCTATGCGATTCTGCACGAACTGGCGGAACTGCGTCTGGTCGCGCCTCTCCCTCTTCCCGGAGGGGCGACGCACTGGGAGCAGAACACAACTCCCCACGGCCACCTCGTCTGCGACGTCTGCCGGCGGGTGGTGGATCTGCCGGTGGATCCCACAGTGCTGATGCCTCTCGTCCGGCAGGCCGCCCGCGGCTTCGACGCGCGAGGCGCGTCGCTGATCGTGCACGGACGGTGTGAGCGGTGCGCAGCGACTTGACCGCCGCCCGCACGTCCCCCCTCACCCGCCGGGCGTTCCTACAACGGGCCGGGGCCGCCGCGGGCCTCGCCGCCCTCGGATCACCTGCGCTCCCACGATCACCGGCCGATGCCGCCCCGCCTTCGACCGCCCGCGACGCGACGTCGAAGCCGAGGCTCGTGGCCTTCATCGCGAACAGTCTCAGCGACACCGTGACGCTCGCGGATGGGCAGTCCCTGGAACCGTTCGGGACGCTGCGCGTGGGGCGCGAGCCGCACAAATTCCACCGGAGCCTCCAGGGCGGCTCCGTCTACAGCTGCAACACCACGAGCAACGAGATGATCGAGATCGACCTTCGTACGCTGCGGCCGGTCCGGCGCATCCCGATCCTCGACCCCTACAACATCACGTTCACGGCGGACGGCCGCCATCTCTACAAGGTGGCCTTCCGCTACACGTTCGTCGAGATCCATGACGCGCGTACGTTTCGCCGCGTCAAACGGATCGAGACGGGCCGCCGGCCGAGTCACTTCGCGCTGAGCGATGATCGTGGCTGGTACGTCAACGCGAACCAGTATTCGAACGTTGTGACCGTGATTGACACCCGCAGCATGACCCTGATCCACCGCCTCCCGGTCGATCCGCTGCCGGCGGGAGTGGCGCTGTCGCCGGATGCGCGGCATCTTTTCGTCGCGAGCGGCGGCGCCGGGACCGTCACCGTGTTCGCGACCGACGAGTGGAAACTCACAAAACGCGTTCACAGCGGCAAGGACGCGCACGAGATGATCATGACGCGCGACGGCCGCACGATCTACGTCACGAACCGGGCCGAAGATACAGTCAGCGCCTTCGACGTGCCGCATCAGCGGGTGGCGGCGAAGTTCCACGTTCCCGGGGGCCCCGATATGCCGACGCTGAGCCCCGACGAGTCGCGGTTGTGGGTGTCGGGACGGTACGGCGACACGGCCACGGTGATCGACACCCGCACCCTGCGCATCCTCAACACCTTTCCCACCGGGCGTTCTCCCCACGGAGTGTTCCTGACCCGCACGCCTGCGTAACGCGCACGGCGCCGTGATCCGGCAGCCGCCCTACCCGCAATCCAGCCAGGGCCCGATAACAGACCGCGCGCACGCCGCCTAGAGTGATACCCGTGGGAGTATAGCGGCGTGCGAGCGCACCCGCCAATCGGCCGCCCCCGCGGCGGCGAGGTGAGCGCGATGCAGATGCACGTGCAGGCGCAGTGGACGTCCGGAATGCGGTTTGAGGGCGCCAACGCAGACGGGCTCCGCGCTGTGATGGACGCCGATCCTCAGCACGGCGGCACCGCCGGCGGACCGTCGCCGATGGAGACGCTGATGCTGGCCCTGGCCGGCTGCACCGGCATGGACGTCATCCCGATTCTTCAGAAAATGCGCGCGCCCGTCGATCGGTTCACGATCGAGGTGACGGCGGATCGAGCCGGCACGCATCCCAAAGTGCTGACCGCGATCCATCTGCGGTATGTGGCCGCGGGACCCGGGCTCCGGGTCGACCAGGTGGAGAAAGCGGTCGCCCTCTCCCAAGACACATACTGCTCGGTGTCCGCGATGCTGCGTAAGGCCGCTCCGGTCACGTATGACACGACGGTCATTGACACCCACGCCGAGCAACCGAGCCTCGCCGCTCCGGCGCGATAGCGAACGACGGGTGGCCCGCATGCCCGCAACGTTGCGGCTGGACAAGGACGTCGAAACGGCGATCCAGACCCGGCTCCGGCGAATCGAAGGCCAAGTGGCCGGGCTGCAGCGGATGCTGGAAACCGGGCGGGATTGCGCCGAGATCGCGCAGCAAGTCGCGGCGGCCCGCGCCGCGCTCGATCGCGTGGCCATCGATCTGGTCGCGGCGGGCCTCGAACGTTGCCTCCGCATGGAGCTGAATGGGCAGCCGCAGGCCGCGGCGACCCTCAACAAACTGAAGAAGACCTTCTTGATGCTCAAATAAAGTCCGGCGCACGCCGTATGCCAAATCGAGCACCCGGCCGATAGGCCCGGCCCTCTCCGCCGGGTACGCTGGGCTGGGATTGACGGGAGGGGATGCACAATGGATACTCCGCTGACTGGGCCTGTGGTGCTCGTACCGACCGATCTATCGCAGGCGTCCGTCGGTGCCGCGACGTACGCCGCCGATCTTGCGCGCCGGCTGGGCGGCACGCTCGTGCTGCTGAGAGTGCTTCTGCCGCGCGAGGTCGAGGAGGGCCTGGATCAGGGCAAATTCGTCGACCAGCAAATGGACGAAGGCCGCGTGTACCTGCGCTGGTGGTTCACCACATTCGTGCCGGCGGAGGCGCGGCGGACGGTCCAGCTCCACGAATTCGTCGCCGTCGGCCATCCCGAGGATGAGATCCCCGCGGTCGCCGAGACGCTGAAGGCCGCCATGGTGGTCATGGCGACCCACGCCCGGGCCGGATTCCGGCGGGCCGTGCTCGGCAGCGTGGCCGAGGCCGTGGTGCGCCATTCGCCGTGCCCGGTCATGATGTTGCGCGGCGCCCCGCAGACCTGGGCCGTCGCGACGCCCCAGACGGCGCGCGACCGGCTGGCCGCGGCAAAAGCTTCGTAGCGGGAAAGGAGACCGTCGATGCGCGCGCGCGAGTTGATGAGCACCCCGGTTGTCACGGTGCACCCGGAGGCGTCGCTCAAAGAGCTGGCGGAACTGATGGTGGCGCACAGCATCAGCGGCGTACCCGTCGTCGACCGCGGCGGCGCGCTGCTGGGTGTCGTATCCGAGTCGGACGTGATGGAGAAGATCGAGGGGGCCATCGCGGACGAGGCCGAAGCCGGGCTCCCCCGCCTCCTGACGGTGCTGGCCAAGGCGCTGGACGGCTCGCCGAAGACCACCGCGAGGTCGGTGGCCGACTTGATGACGACGCGCGTGGTGAGCGCGGGTCCCGACGCGACCGTGCAGGAGCTCGTGCACCTGATGATTACCTACGACGTCAATCGGATTCCGATCGTCGAGGCGGGACGGCTCGAGGGCATCGTGACCCGCGCCGACATTCTGCGCACGCTGGTCCGGCCCGACGCGGCCATCGCAACCGACCTTCGCTGGCGGATCGCGCACGAGCTGTGGATCAATCCGGACGCGCTCGAAATCTCCTGCCGCGGCGGCGTGGTGACGCTGGCCGGAGTCGTGGACACGCACGCGGATGCCGAACTGGTCCGGCGGTGGGCCGCCAGGACGGAAGGCGTGGTCGGCGTCGATGACCGGGATCTTCGGTACGCGCTCGACGAGCGCCGGATTCCGGTTCGCACCGACAGCCTGCGCTGACGGGAAACCGGTTCGAGACCTGAGGTGCGATCAGGCGCCCGCCCGATGCGGGCGCCTGATCGCGTTGATAGGCTGGGCGGAAATACGCGAAGAGGCGGCTGCAGCCATGGTACAATCGGGCAAGCGAACCGACGACGAGGTGCCTCCTGTGCCGGCCCCGGCCCGCGGCAAGATCCGAGTGCTCTTGGCCGACGACCACGCGATCGTCCGCCAGGGCGTCAAGATGATCCTGAGCAACGAGCCGGACATCGATGTCGTCGGCGAGGCCGAGGACGGGCTCGAGGCCGTCGAGATGGCGAAGAAGCTCAAGCCCGACGTCGCGGTCCTCGACATCAGCATGCCGGGCATCAACGGGATCGAGGCGACGCGCCAGATCAAGGCCGCGCTGCCGAACGCACACACGCTCGCGCTCACGATGCACGACGACGACACCTACGTGTTCCAGCTCCTCAAGGCCGGCGGCTCCGGGTACGTGCTCAAGCGCGCCGCGGCGACCGATCTCGTGCAGGCCATTCACGCCGTGCGGCGCGGCGAGGCGTTCCTCTATCCCTCCGTCGCGAAGGCGGTCGTCGCGGACTACCTGAAGCGGCTGGAGAGCGGCGAAGGCCGCGAACACTACGACGGCCTGACGGAGCGGGAGCGGGAAATCCTCACCCTCGTCGCCGAAGGCGCCACCAACCAGGAAATCTCGCAGAAGCTGTTCATCAGCGTCAAGACCGTGCAGACACACCGCACCCACATCATGGAAAAGCTGAACCTGCACGACCGGACGATGCTCGTCCGGTACGCGATTCGCAAGGGGCTCATCGAAGCCTGACGCCGCCGTCGGTTCGCCGCCCGACCCTCGGTTCATGCGCCCGCCCGATGGGCCGCCCGCCGGTCGCATGCGATACTCTTCCTGAAGGGCACGTTCCCAGGGAGGGCGCCGATGCGGCACGTCACGGCCCGTGAGATCATGTCGAGTCCGGTGGTCACCGCGCGTCCGGAGATGCCGGTGCGGCAGATCGTCGAGTTGATGCTCCGGTCCCGGATCAGCGGCCTGCCGGTCGTGGACGACGATCAGCGGGTGCTCGGCGTCGTCACGGAAGCCGACCTGCTCGAGAAGGAAGACCGGCCGTCGCCGCAGCCCCCGCTTCTCTCGTGGCACAGCCGCTCGCTTCGGCTCGAGCGGATGCTGGGCCGGTACCGCAAGGCGACCGGTACGGTCGCGCGCGACGTCATGACCGAGAATATCATCACGGCCGCCGAAGAGGCGACCGTCCAGGAACTGGCGCACCTCATGCTGCGGCACCGCATCAACCGGATTCTCATTGTATCGAGGGGCCGGCTCGCCGGGATCGTGACGCGGGCGGATGTCTTGAAGGTCTTCCTGCGCAGCGATGACAGCATCGTGCAGACGATCCGCGAGACGCTTGCCCGTGAGCTCTACATCGATCCGGGCACCCTCGCCGTGAAGTGCGCCGACGGCATCGTCACGGTCGCGGGCACGGTGGACCGGCACAGCGATTGGGCGCTCGTGGTCAAGTGGATCCGCGCGGTGGACGGCGTGGTGGCCGTGCGCGCGGACGACCTCGCCTACCGTATCGACGACCTCGCGCTCGGCAGGGTCGCCTTCTAGGACCGGCCGATGGCCGCGACGGTTCCCTACCCGGCCTCTCGCGAGACGGACGTCGTCCTGCGCGACGGCTCCACCCTGCACGTGCGTCCGATCCGGCCCGACGACGAGGCGGGGTTGCTGGCGTTCTACGCAGCGCTGTCCGAGGACGCGCGGGTCATGCGGTTCTTCTCGCCGCTGTCGGACGCGGCGCTCATCCAGCAGGTCCGCCGCGACCTCGGCGTGGATCACGTGCGCCGGGTCGGCCTCGTTGCCACCCACGGCCCGCGGCAGCAGATCGTGGCCGATGCCTCCTACAGCACCGTGGACGGCGACCACGCCGAGGTGGCGTTCGCGGTCGCGGACGCCTACCAGGGCCGCGGGGTCGCCACGATCCTGCTCGGGCAGCTGGCGGAGATCGCCGCCGGCCACCAGATTCACACGTTTCAGGCTTTCGTGCTGCCCGACAACCACCGTATGATCGACGTGTTCCGGCAGGCGGGATTCCCGGTTGACGTCCACTACAGCGGCTGGGAGCTGCTCGTCACCTTTCCGACGTCGCTGACCGAAGAGGCGCTCGCCAGCTTCGAGCAGCGGGATCAGGTCGCGGCGCAGAACGCGCTGCGCGCGTTCTTTGCGCCGCGCGCGGTCGCCGTGATCGGCGCGTCGCGCCACCGCGGCACGATCGGCGGGGAAGTCTTCCACAACCTGCTGCGCGACGGGTTCGAAGGGCCCGTCTATCCGGTCAACCCGGCCGCGCCGGTGGTGCAGAGTGTACCGGCCTATCCGACGGTCGGCGAGATCCCCGGCCCGGTCGACCTCGCCGTGGTGACCGTCCCGGCGGAGCACGTGTGCAACGTCGCCGCGCAGTGCGCGGACGCGGGCGTCCGCGCGCTGGTCGTCATTTCCGCCGGGTTCGGCGAAGGCGGACCGGAGGGCAAAGCCCGCCAGGCGGAGCTGGTCCGGATCTGCCGCACGAGCGGCATGCGCCTCGTCGGTCCCAACTGCATGGGTCTGCTCAACACCGACCCTGCGGTGCGGCTCAACGCGACCTTCGCGCCGCAGATGCCGCCGGCCGGACGCGTGGCGTTCTCGACGCAGAGCGGCGCGCTCGGCCTCGCGATCATCGATTACGCCGCGTCGTTGGGCCTCGGGCTGTCGACGTTCGTCTCGGTAGGCAACAAGGCCGACATCTCCGGCAACGACCTGCTCAACTACTGGGAGACCGACCCCGGCACGGACGTCATCTTGCTCTACCTCGAGTCGTTCGGCAACCCGCGCCGGTTCGCCCGGATCGCCCGCCGGGTCGGCCGCACGAAGCCGATCGTCGCAGTCAAGAGCGGCCGCTCGCCCGCGGGCACCCGGGCCACGTCGTCGCATACCGGCGCGCTCGTCGCCTCGGACGTCACGGTCGATGCGCTGTTCCGGCAGGCCGGCGTCATCCGGACCGACACGCTTGAAGAGCTTTTCGACGTCGCGTCGCTGCTGGCCAATCAGCCCACGCCGGCCGGCAACCGGGTCGCCGTCGTGACAAATGGCGGCGGCGCCGGTGTCCTCTGCGCGGACGGCTGCGAGGCCCAGGGCCTCGTGCTGCCGGCCTTCGGGGAAGAGACGCAATCGCGCCTCCGCGCTCTGCTGCCGCCGGAGGCGAGCGTGCAGAACCCGGTCGACATGCTCGCCGCGGCCAGCGCGGATCAGTACCGCCAGACCGTCGGTATCGTCGCCGCCGATCCCAACGTGGACGCGGTCGTCGTCATCTTCGTGCCGCCGCTCGTCACCGAGGCCGCGGACGTCGCCGAGGCCCTCGTCGAGGCGGCGCGGAAGATCGACCGGCGCAAACCGATGCTCACGGTGTTCATGTCCACCCGCGGTGTGCCGGAAGCGCTGCGCGCGCACGACGTGCGGTTGCCGTCCTACGCCTTTCCCGAGGCCGCCGCGATCGCCCTCGCGAGAGCCGCCCGCTACGGCGAGTGGCGGTCGCGCCCGCCCGCCCCTCTGCCCGCGTTCACGAACATCCGGCGGGGGGACGCCCGGGCGGTCATCACGTCGGCCCTCGACCGCGGAGCCGGCTGGCTCACCGGCGGGGAGACCGAGGCACTATTCCGGTGCTACGGTCTGCCGCTCGTATCGCAGCGGGCCGGGGCCACCCCGGCCGAGGCCGTCGCAGCCGCTGAGGCCTTGATGCGCGACACCGGCGCCGGGGCGGTCGCGCTCAAAGCCACGGGGCCGCAGCTCCTCCACAAGACGGACGTCGGAGGGGTCCGGCTGGGCCTGGCCAGTCCGGAAGCGGTGCAAACGGCGGCCGGCGAGATCGAGCGGGCCGTGGCCGCGGCGGGCCTCGAGGCGACCGGATGGCTCGTCCAGGCGATGGCCGCGCCGGGCACGGAGATGATCGTCGGCGTCGTGCACGATCCCCGCTTCGGCCCGGTCGTCGCGTGCGGCGCCGGCGGGACGCTCGTGGAGGTGCTGCGCGACGTCGCCGTCCGGCTCACACCGCTCACCGAACGGGACGCGCGCGAGATGATTGCCGATCTCAAGATCGCCCCCGCGCTCGCGGGGGTCCGGGGACGGCGGCCGGCCGATGTCGGCGCCCTGACCGACGTAGTCGTCAGAATCGGCGCCATGGTCGAGGACCTCCCGCAGATCGCCGAGCTCGACTGCAACCCGGTGATCGTGCACGAGCACGGCGCCACCCTTGTCGATGTGCGCGTACGCGTCGCGCCGGTGGAGGTGCCGCCGCTGCTGGGGCGGGCGCCGTAGTGCCCGCCACCCGCTACCGCTCCAGGTACGTCCTCAGTTTCTCCCAGTAGGAGGAGACCCAGCCGCCTCGCTTTGCCCGGTAGTCGCCGTTGGGCACGCCCCGCTGTGTAAAGCGAAGGCGCGTGCCGCCGCGGACAGGGGTCAGCGCAAACGTGACGGTGGAATAGTGGTACGGCGGCCAGTTCCGCGAGCGCCAGAACTGCACGATCTTCCGGTCGGGCACAAGTTCGAGCGTGACGCCTTCGAGATAGCCGCCGTAGGCGGTGAACCGTCCGCCCGGGCGCCGCTCGATCCGGGCCGGGCTGCCGGTGAACGCGCTGTGTTTGCGCGAGTCCATAAGCGCCTCGTACACGGCGCGCGGGCTCGCCCTGAACGTGGCGGTCTGCCGGATCGTCTTCGGCATGACGTCCCTCCTCTGTACCGAACGCTCGCCGTTCCCTTGGTCAGGCCGGATCCGACCGCCTCGCAAGGAAGCGGCCGCCGCCTCGACGGCGCCGCAGCGCGCCGCCGTCGACGAGGATCTCGCCGCGCCGGAGCGTCGTCACAGGCCATCCACGGACGCGCCGGCCCTCGTACAGAGTGTAGCCGCTCTGCCCGATCTGGTCCTTGCTGCGGAGCTCGACCTCGCGGTCGGGGTCCATGATCACAAGATCGGCGTCCAGACCGGGGGCGATCGCGCCTTTGTGCTCGAGGCCGAAGATCCGCGCGGGCGCTTCGCTCAACACGCGGGCCAGCAGCGGAAGCGGAAGCGCGCGGCGGCAGAACGCGTCCCACATCACCGGCAGCAGCGTCTGCACGCCGGGCGCGCCGTACCAGGCGTCGAAGATGTCCCGGTATCCCGCCGCCTTGGTCTCGCGGGAGTGCGGCGAGTGGTCGGAGCCGACCGCATCGATGCGGCCGGCCGCGAGATGGCGCCACAGACCCTCGTTGGCCGCCGCGTCGCGGAGCGGCGGGCTGATCTTGGCAAGCGGCCCCCAGCGGGTCAGCAGCTCGTCGGTCAATTCCAAGTATTGCACGCAGGTCTCCGCCCAGACGCGCTGCCCGTCGCGCCTGGCGTCCTCGATGAGATCGACCCCGCGGGGCGTGCTGACGTGCACGACGTACAAGGGACACCCTGCCGCCCGGGCGTAGCCGAGGGTCTTGGCCACCGCGATCCATTCGGCCTCGTGGGGATGGGTCCAGCGGTAGTCCGATGGGCCGTTCCTCCCGGCCGCGCGCTGGACGGCGATGCGGGCGTCGATCAACTCACCGTCCTCCGCGTGCACGAGGAGCACCCCGCCGCGGCGGCCGATCGTGTCCATCGCCCGGATCAGAAAGGCGTCGGAGGCCATTCGCCCGATCGACTTGTACGCGCAGAACAGCTTGAACGACGGGATGCCCGCGGCGAGGAGTTCCGGGATCTGCTCGAGCGTGCCCGGGCGTTCCGGCAGCCAGGCGTGAAACGAGAAGTCGATCGGCGCCTCGCGGCGTCCGAGGTCGCGGAACTCCTCCAAGAGGTCGAGCGGCGTCGCCTGAACCGTGGCGGTCGGCAGGAGGTGCACGAGCGCGGTCGTGACCCCGCCCGCCGCCGCGGCCTCCAGCACGGTCGGCAGGTCGTCGACGTGGTGGCTGTGGATGCGGCAGTGGACGTGCGGGTCGATCACTCCGGGCAGCACCACTTTGCCCGCGGCGTCGATGACGCGCGCGGCCTCTCCGAGCGTGCCCGGCGCGCCGAGCGCGGCGATCAGGCCGTCGCGCACGCCGACGTCGAGCCGGCGGACCGCCGAGGACGTGACAACGTCCCCGCCCGTGACGACGAGATCGAACGCCTTCACGTCCATCGCACGGCGATCACCGGTCTCGAAGCCGAACAACGAACTTCAATCCAGACCAAACGTCGTCCACCGCACACACCTTTACATCCACAAGGCCCGCGGCGAGTCCGACCTCGCGAACGACGTTCTCGTCGAGGTCGGTCACGACTCCTGATGACTTCTTTGGCCACGAGATCCAGAGTATGGCGTCCGGCTTCATCGAATCGCGGAGCCTCTGTATTTCGCGGTTCAACGCGGCGCGCCGGCTGGCAAAGAAGTGAATGAAGTCCTGCCCCTTCCCGAGTTTCCCGGCAACTTCCAATCTCCCGACCTTCGATATCTCGCGCTGGTATCCATCCGGCGCTCCGGAATACCAGATTTTCTGCCCGGCTTTAATGCCGAGCTTCCGGGGGAGCGGGGTCCCGGAGTAACCGGCGGTCTTCATCGTCTCTCTTCGCCTCTCTCTGATTGTACAGCCATTTCTCCGGACCAATCGTCCGCATCACTTGGTCTCGCCGGCAACGGCGTTGCCGCACCGGGAAGGGTCCGGATGCGGCGAGCCTTGAATTGGAGCTCATGCCATCCCGCGGTTTCGCCTCGCCCCCGACCGCGCTGCGCCGCAAGGCCGCGGCCGTGGACCGCGTGCTGCGGGGCCTGTATCGGCTGCGGCCGTGGCGCTCCCGCGATCCGCTCGGCATGCTGATCGGAACGATCCTCTCCCAGCACACGAGCGACACGAACAGCGACCGAGCCTACGCGCAGCTCCGCCGCCGTCTTCCGACGTGGGAGGCCGTTCGCGCGGCCTCCACCGCGCAGATCGCCGCGGCGATCCGGCCCGCGGGGCTCGCCTCGCTCAGAGCGCCGCGGATCCACGCCGTGCTGCGGCGCCTCGAGCGCGAGCGCGGCCGGCTGTCGCTCGCGTTTCTCCGCCGGCGGCCGCGCGACGAGGCGCGGGCGTGGCTGCGGAGCATCCCCGGCGTGGGCCCGAAGACCGCGGCGATCGTGCTGCAGTTCGGGCTCGCGAAACCGGCGTTCGCGGTCGACACGCACGTCGACCGCGTCGGGCGCCGCCTCGGGCTCATTCCGGCGCGCATGTCCACCGAGGACGCGCACGCCTGGATGGAAGCGCTGGTACCGCCCGCGCGGTACGGGCCGCTCCACCGCTTCCTGGTGCGGCACGGCAGGGAAGTCTGCGCGGCGCGACGGCCGCGCTGCGAGGTGTGTCCGATCCGGCCCTGGTGCGATTACGCCGCTGCGCTGAAGAGGGGCGATCCGAGCAGGGCGCGGTCGACGCGCACCCCGAGACCGGGACCGGAGGGCGCCTGACCGATCCCGGCGTGCGAGCGCGGCTCGTAGCCGCAGAGATGCTCCTTCACCCAATCGTTCATGAACGAGACGGTGAAGAGTGCCCGGGCGGACGTACTCGCGGCGAGATGGCTGACCGCCGCGGTCACGAGGTCGCCGCCCCACGTATCCTCGATGGTCACGCGCAGCCCGAGCGATTCCGCGAGGTCCCGCAGGAGGCGCGCCTTGGTAAGGCCGCCGACCTTGCTGATCTTAAGGTTGAACGCTTCGAGTCCTCCGGCCGCCGCGGCGCGCAGCAGCGACGGCACGTCTGTGATCACTTCATCGAGAACCATCGGCAGCGTCGTGTGGCGGCGCACGGCGAGACACTCCTCGAGCGTCGCGCACGGCTGCTCGAGGTAGACGCGCGGCAGCGGGTCCAAGAGCCGCGCCGCCACGATCGCGTCCTGCAGCGCCCAGCCGCCGTTCGCGTCGGCGATCACGACGTCGTCGTCCCCGGTCGCCTCGAGCACCCGCCGCACGCGGGCGAAGTCCTCGTGGGGGCGCCCGCCGACCTTGAGCTGAAAGCGGTGGATGCCTTCCGCCCGCCGCGCCGCGGTGTACGCCGCCATATCGGCCGGCGTCCCGAGCGGCACCGCGAAGTAGAGCGGATACCGGTCCTGGCGGCGGCCGCCCAACAGGACCGTGAGCGGACACCCGGCCGCCTGCCCGAGGAGATCCCAGCACGCGATGTCGATCGGACTCTTGGCATAGGCGTGCCCGGCCAAGGCGCCGTCCAGCCGGTCGTTAACCGGGCCTAGATGCCGGGGGTCGGCGCCGAGGAGCGCCGGTGCCATCGCGCGAATCGCCGCCCGCGCGCCGTCCGCGAACGCGGGCAGGTAGGTGGTCCCGAGCGGGCAAACCTCGCCCCACCCCTCCGCGCCTTCGTCGGTGACGAGACGAACGACCGTGCTCGGCAGCGCGGCGACCTCGCGTCCGCCCGACATCACGTACGTGCCGTGGATGTAGTGGAGATCGTATCCGTAGACCTCGACGCGGGCGATCTTCACGAGATCTTGGCCGGGGGCAAGAGGCGCTTCGACAGCCGGCACACCATCGTATAGGCGGGATCGTAGACGTTGGCGAGATCGTAGCGCGCAGCCTGGCCGAGCAGCAGGTGGGCGCCGCGCGCGTCGAGTCCGTAGCCGTCGACGAGCCAGCGGACCATCTCGGTCGTCGCGTGCTGCACGCACTGGTCGAGCGGCCGCGCGTTGCCGAGTGTGAAGATCTCGTCGGCGGTCTCGCCGCGCGGCCATTCGAGCGGCGCCCGTTTGGTGAGCGTGAGCGTGAAGCGCACGTCGAACGAGATCTCGACGCCGGTGCCGGCGATCTCGCCGTCGCCCTGGACCGCGTGGCCGTCGCCGATATAGAACAGCGCGCCCGCCGCGAAGACGGGAAAATGGGCGGTCACGCCGGCCACGAACCCCCGGTAATCCATGTTGCCGCCGTGCGTCGAGGACGTGGCGGTGGAGATCGCCTGGCCCCGCGCCGGGGCCACGCCGAAACACCCCACCATCGGATCGACCGGGAGCGTGAGACGGCCGAGGCGCGTCTCCGGCTCGAGCAGCGTCGCGGTGCCGGCCTCCACGTCGACGTCCCAGCGCCCCTGGACCGGTCCCGGCGCTTCTGCGACCGCCTCGGGATCGAGGACGTTCGGCGCGATCGCCGTAGCGCTCCAGCCCCAGCGCCGGTTCGGCCGCAGCACCTCGAGCCGCACGCTGAGCCGGTCGCCCGGCTCGGCGCCGTCCACGAAGAACGGCCCCGTCTGGGGGTTCCCGCGCTCGGTGACCTGCCGGCCGGACGCGTCCTGCCCGCGCGCGTCCACGGTGGTCGTCATGACGGTGTCGCCGGAGGCGACGACGAGCGCGGCCTCCCGCGTGGCCATGGTCGTGTGGTAGGCCTGGGGGACGAACCGGTGAACGGCCATCTTTGGTTGCGCCCCGGCTCTACGCCGGGCGAGACGGCTTCGCGCCGATGCCGCGCATGAACTGGTCCTTCACGAGGACCGGGTCGCGTTCCGGGCGCGCGGCGCCGGGCTCCTGATTCACCAGCGCGCCGATGAAGCGCGGACCGCGCCCCGCGAGCGCCTCACCGATCAGCCGCTCGAACTCAGCCTCGTCCCGCGCCCACTCGCTCTGCACGATGCCCGCTCCGCGCGCCACCGCGACGAGATCGGTGGCCTCCGCGGTGGCGGCCGTCTGACCGCCGGTGATCTGGTACGTCCCGTTGTCCCAGACGATGACCGTCAGGTTCTGCGGCGCAACCATCGCGACGGTGGCGAGCGCGCCGAGGCTCATCAACACCGAGCCGTCCCCTTCGATCACGAAAACACGGCGCGACGGCTGCGCGAGGGCCACGCCGAGGGCGATCGGCACCGCGAGGCTCATGCTGCCGAGCATGTAGAAGTTCTCCGGCCGGGGGCCGGCCGCGAACAGATCGAAGTTGGCGTTCCCGATGCCGGCGACCACGATCTCGCCGTGGGTCAGGCGCTCAACGAGCCGCCGCGTCAGGTCGAGCCGGCTCATCGCCTTGCCGCCCACCCTGCCGCGCGCGTCCGTGCCGGCCGCGTCCATCGCTCCCCTACCCTTCCATCTTGCCGCCGGTCAATCTCGGCGACAGGATCAGCGCCGCGGGCTGCTGGGTGCGGTGGCACTGGTGGAGGGTGCGGGTCACGAGAAACTCGACCTCGTCCTCCCGCTCGAGCGTGACGTGCGGGATGCCGAGCGCGTCGAGCGCAGGCCGGATCACCCGGGAGATCGGCACCTGGACCGCGTTGAACTCGCCGAGCACGCCGCGTTCCGAGATCACGAGCACGACAGGCAGCTGGTACGGCACGAGCAGCGACGCGAGCGCGTTGGGGATGTTGCCGAACCCGCTGCTCTGCATCAACACCGCCGCCGGCGCCCCTCCGAGCGACGCGCCGGCGGCGATGCCAACCGCCTCTTCCTCCCGCGTCGCGGAGAACGCGGTGACGCCGGGATGGGCCTGAAACCCGTCGATGAGCGGGATCAGCACCTTGTCCGGCACGTACGTGACGAACCGGATTCCGCCGCCGGTAAAGCACTTGATCATCGTGCCGGACCACTCGCTCATGCGCGCGCTCGGCCGGGCGCCGTCTATCGCACGACGACCGTCGCCTTCATGCCGAACTCATCGTGCACGGCGCACGTGTACTCGAACGTGCCCGGCTTCGTGAACGTGAGACTGTAGCTCCGCACGCCCGGCCCTTCCGTCATCATGAACCCGGAGTTGTAGAATCCCGTCCCCTGGTGGACGCCGCCGCCCGACGGGGCCATGACCTCGGGAGTCACGAGCAGCGTGGGCGGCCCCTGCTTTTGAGGGACCATCGTCGCGATATCGAAATAGCGCTTCCCGACCCCGAACGAGACGGTGTGCAGCTCGGTCGGGTCCTGCATCACCCACGTGACCGTATCACCCCGGTTGATCGCGAGGCTTTGGACCGGGAAGCGGTAGACCGTGGCACCGTCTTTCATCGAACCGACGAGGTTCAGTGTGTAGGTACGCTTTCCGTTGGCGACCGCGACCACGGGCTTTGCCGCCGTCCGGAGCGCCGCGGCTTTCGCCAGCGCGGCCTGCGCCTGCGCGGCGCCCGCCTGATCGTACTGCGCCTGGGTCATCGGATACGCGCTGCCCGCGGGCTGGACGACGACGGTCCCTTCCATCCCCGGATGGAACATGCAGAGATACTTATAGGTGCCCGCTTTCGTGAAGGTCACCGTGTAGCTCTGCGGTGCCTGAGGATCGGCAAGCAGCGCGCCGCCGCTATTGGACCCGGCGCCGTCATAGATCTTCCGCGGCGTGGCAAAGAAGACGGCCGGGTTCCACAGCAGCTGCCCTTTGGACTTGCCGGGGATGATCAGATCCGGGTTCTTCTGGCCCGCCGGGAAGTAAATGGTGTGCTCCGACGCGGCCCGCGTCCATTGGACCGCGTCCCCTTCATCGATAGTGATCTGCCCCGGGAGAAACAGCAGCGCCTGATCCGCCTGGTTCGTGGCGGACGCCCCGGCCCGCACGATCCAGGTCTTTGCCGCGCCCGCCTGCGGCGGCAGCGGAACAAGCAGCAGCATTCCCACGGCCAGTACCACGGCAATAACCCTAGTCATTCACGCACCCCCCGCGCGTACATCGTGTCGCGAACCGACAGCATGGTCTTCGAACGGAACCGGAATTTCCATTCGTGTGTCCTGATTCCTCCAAGGTTGACGGTATCTTGACCGCTCCCGTCACCCCGTCTCCCACTCAGTACACCGCGGCGGTCTCCCTCTCGGCAGGCAGATCTGCGAAATGCTCATCGTGCCCGACGATGTACAAGTCAAGGTCTGAGTAGAAATCAGGGCTTTCTGAGACAAAAGAGCCGCCGAGTAGAGCCCCAAGCACTTCCTCACACAGACGGACACCCCACCAGCGCGCCCATCCGCCGAACCGGACCGTCTCACTCGCACGGGCGCAACAGAACCTCGTTGCTTTGCGCCGCTCCGAGTGTTCCCGACGTGCCCCACGTCCACAAGCCCACGACCTCGCGGCGTTCGTCTATGACCGGCGATCCGCTAAACCCGTGCTCGGCACGCCCCTGGAGTCCGATGCTCAGGACCCTCGTACGATCCCGCGCCCGGAACACTCGGATGACGGAGCCCGCTGTGACCTGCGGGCTCAGCGGGGATGCGGTCGGCCCGAAGCCGATCACCCAAATGCGCGTGCCGGCGATCGCTTCACCGGCGATGGGCAGAAACGGAAAGTCCGGCAACCGCCCCGTATGCACCTCCGCAGAGAGATGACCGCCGGCGGGCACGCTCCACGACAGGTGTCGGAACGGAAGCGTCGAGGGTACCACGTGGATCAGTGCCACGTCCCGGCCGAGGTGCACGGGGGTGGTGGGATCGATGGTATCTGCATCATAGAGGAGAGCATTCGTGCATCCAACGTTAACGTCGAACAATTCAAGGCCCAGGCTTGAATGGATTACGGCGATTAACCGATAGCGACTTGGCTCATTGACGGCCCGAGCGACCACGTGACTGTTGGTCACGGCCGTGCCGTCCGAAGCGATAAAGAATCCCGTGCCTCGCGAAACTGTGGCCACCTGCTCATTGAGCGATCTCTGCGCCACCTGGATTTCAAACACGGTTTCCCACGGCACAGGCGGCTGGGCCGCCAAGGGAGACGAGACCGTCACGAGGGCGACGACGACCAAGCGTATCCTGATCAACTTACGACCCATTGATCAGCGCACCGGTCGCTTGGACCATACGTGGTAACGGTACCGTCCGGATTCATCCTCAATCAGATGGTCCGGGACATAACGGTGGACGTCGGTCGGACAGTTTGGGCTTGAGGCACTAATTAGCGGAGTGCGATCAGGCGGCCACGCGGCGCCGCGGTGTTGGCCGGCGGGCAGGTGGGCACTATGCGCCGCAGTGGGGCCGATTATGACGCCGGTGTCGTTGGTGACAAGCAACCCACGACTGAGCGCCGCCTGGACGAGGTCGCTGACAGTTGGCATGGTTTGCTCATTGCGGTAATGCACATCTCGGAACTTCCGCAGACACGATGACACTATCCGGCGTCTACCGGACCTGGCTTGCCACTAATGCCTGCTGCTCCTTCCAGAGCGCATATAACGGCCCCGATGTCTCAAGCGAGACATCCTCGAGATGCACGAGCCCGTCTTCGGCCACGGGTCGCAGGACCCTGGCACCGTGTGAGAGACCGATCGGCAGCAGCCGCTCCCGCACTGCTGTCGCCGCGTCGTCGACGAGCCCGTACACCGTGGCGCCGCCTTCGCCGTCGAGCACCTCGCCCGCACGCAGCGCGCGCTTGGCCGCCGACACCACCGCCGCGCAGGGAACCGGCCTCGGTGTCCCCGTGGGCGCGCCGTCGAGGACCGCCCGCGCCGCGCTGACCGGCAGCTCGAGCCCGACGAGGTGATACGGGCGGTAGAACGAGGCATAGCGGCCGCTCGCATCGACCGCGAGCCCGTAGTCGCGGAACGCGCCCCGCACGTACGGGCGCGGCGACGTAAAGACGACGTACACGCCCCAGCGGAGATCGTTCGGCACCGGCCGCCCGTCACGGTCGATGGAACTGACCACCTCCACCACGCCGGAGTGGCCGAGGATGCCGCCCTCCTCTCGGGGCTTGAGGACTTCGGGGAGGCGGTCGGTCCCGACCGGTGGAAAGTGCATGCCGCGCACGTCGGGACGCAGGCCGGTCATGTTGGCGACCGCGGCCATCTCGATGGCGCTCTTCGTCCCGTCGGTGAACGAGTTGTACATCTTGGGGTTGAGGCCGGCGCCGGCGTGCCCGGGCATGCCGTAGCGTTCCCAGATGTCGTCGGGGGTGCCCTTGCGGTAGGCCGGAAGGTACTTCGTGCCCTTCCCCGCCGCGACGACTTCGAGCCCCAGCGCGGCCGCCCAGTCGTACAGTTCGTAGATCAACGCCGGCTGGTCGCCGTACGCGGCGGAGTACACGACCCCGGCCTCGTCGGCGGCGCGGCGCAGCACCGAGCCGACGAGCACATCGGCTTCGACCGTCACCATCACGACGTGGCGGCCGCGGCGGATCGCGGCCTGCGCCGTGGCGGCGGCGGCCTCGGGACTCCCGGTCGCGTCCACGACGACGTCCAGGTCGCTCTCGACAAGCACGGCGCTGTCGGTGGTGACGACCGAATCCCCGCGCGCGATGACCGGATTCGCGCGGCCGGCGCGGTCCGCCTCGACGACGCGGTCGCCGGCGACGCCGCCGAGCGCGAGGGCGGCGCGGGCCCGGGCCGGGTCGAGGTCGGCCACGACGGACGGGCGCATCCCGCGCATCGCCGCCAGCTGGCAGACAATCATGGTCCCGAACCGGCCGGCGCCGACGACGCCCACCCGGATCGGACGGCCTTCCCGCTCGCGGGCGGCCAGGCGTTCGTTCAACATGCAGGCCTCCCCGGTATGATCGCAGGCAGCGCACCGCGGCCGCCGGCAGGCGGCCGCGGACAGACGCCGCGGCCGGCTGGCGACGCCAGCCGGCCGGGTGCGCTTATACCGTCACGTGGACTCGATCGGCTCCGCTAGTGTACGTGTCCGCAGCCGCACGCGCCGCCGCCGCAGCAGCCGCCGCCGGACGGGAGATCTCCGGCGTCGGACGCCCCGGTGCGCGCCCCCGTCATCACCATCACGGGCGTGAAGACGCGCCTGGCGGCCGCCTTGCCGCACTTCGGACAGGCCGGCAAGCCGCGGCTTTCGTATTCGGCGACCGTCGCGATGATCTCGAACTCGTGGCGACAGGACGCGCAGCGAAACACGTACGTCATCGGCGATCACCCATCCCTCAAATGTACTCCCCTGCCGATTCGTCCGGCGGCGGCGGTTCTCCTCCGCCGTCCGCTCCGCCTATTCCTCGGTGATCTCCCAGGCGTGGGAGATCTCCACGCATCCCTTGAGCGTCTGCGCGATGGGACAGCCGCGCTCGAATACCGCAAGCGCGCGCTCGGCGTCGGCGCGTTTGCCCTGCGGGATGCGGAGATGATAGGTGACGCGCATCGTCGTCAGCCGCATCACGCGTTCCGGCGCCTCGATCGTGCCTTCCGCCTCGGTCCAGAGCTTGTCCGGGTGACTTGGGATCCCGCGCGCCTCCAGCGCGCCCGCGAGGGTGCCGGTCAGTCAGCCCGCGGCCGCGCCGACGAGGTGGTCGAGCGTGCTCGGGAGCTCCTCCTCGGGTTCCATCTTGTAGAAATCCTTGATGCCGGTGTTCACGCCGTACCGGACCGGCTCGGGAAAGTCTCCGAGGAAGGCCCGCCGGTTGGGACGCTTCTCCTGGTAGACGCGGGCCCGTGCGAGGTGCACGACGCTCATCGATCGCCTCCCTTTCGTTCCACGATCGCGGCGGCGCATCGGCGCCGATCGCCGCGCGTCCGCTGCCGCCGGACCGTGTAACCCTTGATAAAGGAAAGAAGCGCGGCCGGCGGACGCGCGGGCTCAGCGTCCGGTCCAGCGGGGCGTACGCTTGTCGAGGAAGGCCGCGACGCCCTCCTGGAAGTCGGCGCTGTTGTAGCACATGCCGATGAGATCGTGGCCGCGGCTCTCGGGAAGCAGCCGGTTGATCACGCGGCGGACGGCTTCCTTGCTGGCGCGGAGCGTCAGCGGCGGCGCCGCGGCGATCGCCTCGGCGAGCTCGCGCGTGCGCGCCTCCAGAATCTCCGGCGGAACGACCTCGTTCACGAGGCCCCACGCGAGCGCCTCGCGCGCCTCGACGTGCCGCGCCGTAAAGATCATTTCCTTGGCGCGCGCCGGGCCGATCAACGCCACCATGCGGGCGTAGTTGTTCATGGACAGGCAGTTGCCGAGCCGGATCACCGGGATGCCGAACCGTGAATCTTCGGAGGCGATCCGGAGATCGCACGTCATGGCGATGCCCATGCCGCCGCCGACCGCGAACCCGCGGATCGACGCGATCGTCGGCTTGCCGACGGCTTCCAACCGGCCGGTCACTTCGTCGATGCGCTCTTCGTACTCGATGCCGGCCTGCGGGTTGCCGCGGAAAGCGGGAAACTGCGAGATGTCGGTGCCGGAGATGAACGCGCGGCCGCCGGCGCCCGTGACGACGAGAACGCGGATGCGATCGTCACGATCGACTTCCTCGCAGATCTCGACGAGGCGCTGGTACATCGCCCACGTCATCGCGTTCCGCTGCTCGGGGCGGTTGACGGTGAGCCGCGCCACCCCACCCTCGACGTCGAAGAGCATATGAGCAGAGCCGGCCGTGGCGGGCGTCGGCACCTAGCCGGCCTTCGCCTTGTCGGGCGGCGCGGGCGCCTCGGCCGCCGGAGCGTCCGCGGGCGCGCTCGGCTCCGGCGTCGTTACGGCGCGGCGAAGCAGATCGCCGGCGATGTCGCCGATGGTGACGCGCCCGGACGGTTCCTGGCTGGAGATGTAGTCTTTGACCTGCTGGCGCTCGCGCTGCCGCGCGAGCCGCTTCAGGCTGAGGATCATGCGGCGCTCTTCGACGCGGACCTCCGTGACGAGCGCCTCGATCGTCTGCCCCACGGTCAAGACGTCCTCGACCTTTCCGACGCGCTTGTCCGCGAGCTCCGAGATCGGCATAAACGCGTCCACCTCGCCCAGGCGCACGAAGGCCCCGGACGCGACCGTCCGCACGACCTTGCCGGACACCGTCTGGCCCGGCCGGTACGTTTCGCCGAGATGCTGCCAGGGATCGGGCAGGATGTGCTTGAGCCCGAGCGAAATGCGCCCCGCCTCCTGGTCGACGCGGAGCACCGCGACCTTGAGCCGCTGGCCGCGGCGCACGACCTCGGACGGATGCTTGATGTAGGTCCATGACATCTCGCTGATCGGCAGGAGCGCATCGACGCCGCCGATGTCGACGAACGCGCCGAAATCGGTGAGGCGCTTCACGGTGCCCTCGCGAATCTCGCCCTCCTCGAGCGAGGTCAGGAGCTCGCCGCGCCGCTTCGTGCGCTCTTCGGCCACCGCCGTCTTGTGCGAGAGAATGACGCGGCCCTTGCCGCGATCGACCTCGATGACCTTGAGCGGAATGCTCTGGCCGACCAGCGACTCGAACTGGCGGCCCTTCGCCTCAGAGAGGTCGACGTGGCTGCCGGGAACGAAGCCGCGAAGCCCCAGGTCGACGACCAGCCCGCCTTTGACCTTGTCCACGACCATCGCGTGCAGGACAACGCCGTCCCGGTGGGCCTCCTGGATGCGGTCCCACGCGCGCGCGAGATCGGCCCGCTTCTTGCTCAGCAGAATGTTGCCTTCCTCGCCCTCGACCTTCATCACGTAGACGTCGATCTTGTCGCCGACCGTGATGCCTTCGACGGCGTCGCCGCGGGCGGAGAGCTCTTTGGGCGGGATGAAGCCCTCCGACTTGGCGCCCACGTCCACGAGAACGCCTTCGCTGTCGACCCGGACCACGGTACCCTGAACGATCTGCCGCTCGGTGAGGGCCGGCATGTGGGCGAAGTCGACGTCGTCGCCCGAGTTCGGTTGTGTTTTATCGTCGATCATTGCCACAGCCACCTTTCCATCACCCGGCCGGCCCGTCCCGCTCCACGCGGGAACGCGCGGGGCATGTCCGCGGCCGGGATGTCATTGGTTCTCTGGACCGTTCATCGCTCCTGCCCGCTCGCCCAAGAGGCGCCGCATCGATTCCGGCAGGCGCCGCGCCCGTCCGCCCCGGTCGACGGCCGCGTGAACCATCCAGCCGTCGGCGAGCAGCACGCCGTCCGCGGCGCGGACCAGTTCGTAGCCGAACGACAGCCGGGCCGGGCCGAGCTCTCGAAGCCGCGTACGGAGAGTGAGGACGTCATCGTAGCGTGCGGGGTGCCGGTAGCGGCAGTGGGCCTCAATCACCACCAACAGCCATCCGTCCTCCTCGAGCTGCGCGTACGATCGCCCGCACGCGCGGATGTACTCGGTGCGGCCCGCTTCGAACCACACCAGGTAGCCCGCGTGATGCGCCACCCGCATCTGATCCGTTTCCGCGTACCGCACTCGAATGTCAAGTTCCGAGACGTACACAGGGGACCTCCGAATGCTGCGGCAATGCCCACGGTTCGACGGCGACGCCGACGCATCCCGCCGGCCGGACCCGCGCCCGCGGGGTGCAGCCTCCGAGGTCCTGCCCATGTCATACGGAGGTCCGGCCGATCCGGTTCTGGCGCGGCCGGAAACACCCGAGCCCGGCGCCCGCCTAGCGGGGGCGCCGGGCCCGGAACACGCGCGGCCGCCGCTACTGCAGCGACACCTGCTCCATATGGAAGAACATCTGCAGCGGGTTGAGCGTGAAGCCGCGGACGTTCGTCCGCGCCGCCCGCACCTGGTTCGTATAGTTCATGAAGATGCCGGGCGCGTCGTCGTGGAGCATCCGGTTTGCGTCCATGTAGATCTGCGCGCGCTTCGGCTGGTCGGAGACGAGCCGGCCCTGCTGGATCAGCTTGTCGAACGCGGGGTTGTGGTGCCGCGTGCAGTTGTTGGTCCGCGCCGCGCCGTTCGCCTCGCTCCATTCAAAGAGATCGCCGAGGAAGTTGTCGGGGTCGCCGTTGTCGCCGGACCATCCGCAGATCGCGAAGCCGGACCACTCCGTGTGGCGCAACCGCTGGAGGTAGGCGCCCCATTCATACTGGGTGATCTTGACGTTCACGCCGACCTTCGCGAGGTAGCTCTGGGCCGCCTCACCAAGCTTGGCCCCGCCCACCGGGTTGTACCCGCGCGGGTTCGCGTAGACCATCATCTCCGCGGTAAAGCCGTTGGCGAACCCGGCCTCTTTCAGCAGTTCCTTGGCCTTGTTGACGTCGTACGGGTACGGCTTGACGTCTTTCGCGTAGCCCCACAGCACCGGCGGCATGCCCTGCGTCGCGGTCGTGGCGCCGCCGTAGAGGCCCTTGTTGATCGCCTCCTTGTCGACCGCGTAGTTCATCGCCTGGCGGACCCGCTTGTCCTTGAACGGATCGAGCCCGTTGTTCATCGCGACGTAGAGAATCGTGAGGCCCGCCTGCGTATACAGCTTGAGCGCCTTGTTGCCGGTCACCCGCGAGTAGTCGGACGGCGGGACGTCGGCAAGAACCTGCACCTCGTTGCGCTCGAGCTTGAGCATCCGCGTCGCGCTCTCGGGGACGACCTGGAACACGAGGCGGTCCACCTTCGGCCGCCCGCCCCAGTACGCGGCGTTGGCATCGACCGTGACGTGATCGTTGCGGACGGCTTCCACGAACTTGAACGGCCCCGTGCCCACCGGGTGCTGGCTCGCGTCGCAGTTGTACTTCTTGGTCGCCTCCGGGGAGACGATGCCCTGCCAGATCATCGCCAGGCTCGAGAGGAACGGCGCGTTCGACTGGGGCAGCGTGAACCGCAATGTGTAGTCGTCGACGACATCCATCTTGGCGACGGTGTTGTCCTTCGCCGACCCGAACGTGAAGTCGTCGTACGTGTCGACCGACTTGCGGTTGAAGACGTAGCACGGGTTCTGCGGATTGATCGCCCGATCCACGTCGGCCGCGACCGTGTGCGCGTTCATCGGCGTGCCGTCGTGGAACGTGACGCCGCGCCGCAGCTTGAACGTGTAGACCTTGCCGTCGGGCGAGATAGTCCACGATTCGGCGAGGCCGGGGCCCGGGATGCTCGATCCGACCTTGTAGTTCACGATCGAGTCGTAAATCGTGGACATGATGAAGCCCGACTCGTTGTTCTCGACGGTCTGCGGATCCATGCCGGTCTGATCGGCGCCGATGGCGATGACCAGCGTCTTTGCCGCCTGGGCCTGCGCGACGCCCCAGAATCCGAGCGGCGTCATCGCCAGGATGAGGAGCAGCGGAAGCCACCTACGCGGCCGTGCGTGACTCATGCACCACCTCCCCCTTCGAGCACGCGGCCGCCGCGGCGACAGCGCGTCGCGGCAACACGTCGCTGGCGTTAGGATACGCGCCGGGCGGTGAGCGGCCCTCCGTGGCCGGGCGCCGCGCGGCGAAAATGGAACGGCCCCGTCCGGTTGGGCGCGGGCGTCGGCGTCGCGCCTCGGGACGGGGCCGTGTCGGAACGGTGCCGGTCGGTCAGCGGACGCGCGCGGCCGGCAGTCCGCGCAGCTCGGCGGCTCGGCGGGTCGCGCGCGCAATCGCGCGTCCGACCGTCGCCAGGAATCCGCCCTCCGTAAGCACTTCCATGGCGGCCATCGTCGTTCCCCCCGGAGACGTCACCCGCGCGCGCAGGACGGCGGGGTCGTCTCCGGTCTCGACCAGCATCTTCCCGGCGCCGAGCACCGTCTGCGAGACCAGCTCGATGGCAACTTCGCGGTCCAGGCCCTCGCGCTGGGCGGCCTCGATCATCGCCTCGGCCAGGAGGTAGACGTACGCAGGACCGCTGCCGGAGACGCCGGTCACGGCATCAAAGAAACGCTCCGGTATCTCGACGACGCGCCCGACCGCCTCGAAGAGCGCGCGCGCCACGCGCAGATGCGCGTCGTCGGCGTGGCGGCCGCCGCAGATCGCGGTCGCGGACTCGCCGACGGCGGTCGACGTATTCGGCATGGCGCGGACCACGGCGACCGAGCCGAGCGCCGTCTCAATCGTCTCAAGCGGGATGCCCGCCGCGACGGAGATGACGAGGTGCCGCGCCTCCACATGCCCCGCGATCTCGCCCAACACCTCCGGCACCGCGGACGGCTTCACGGCGATGACGATGACGTCGGCGTCACGGACGAGCCGCACCTTGTCCCGGGTCGTGACGACGGACCGCTCGCGGGCCAGCCGCGCCAGACGGACGTCGTTGCTGCGGTTGGTCACGAGGCAGCGCTCCGGCGTGACCACGCCGCGGCCGAGCAGACCGCGCACGAGCGCGTCTACCGCGTTGCCGGCGCCGATGAATCCGATCGTGCCAGACCATCTCATGGCCGTGTCCTCCGACGCCGGCGCATCCCGCCGGCTAGTCCCCGCAAGGGGGCGACGCCGGCGCATCCCGCCGGCCAATCCCCGCGTCAGCGGGGGCCGAAAAATAAATCGCCCCTCTCGCCAAAGGGCGAAAGGGACGCTTCCGCGGTACCACCTTTGTTCTCCCACCGGACCGCCGGCACGTGCCGCGCGGCGCCGTTGGAAGCACTTCATCGCTGTCTCGGGCGGACCCGGCGTCCGTTTCGGCGGCTCCCGCAAGGACAGCGGGCCCCGCACCTCGGCCGCGGCATCGGGGGTGGGTTCGAACGTGTCCGCGGCGGCCCTTTCACCCGAGGAGCCGCTCTCTCGAACGCGGACGGGAGTCCTACGTCCCCGTCACTGCCTTCCTATGTGAGCGGCATTATAACCCGGCAACGCCCGCAGGTCAAGGAAGGGTCGGCCCGCCGCGGGTCACCCGAGAGCGCCGCAACCTCAGTGACGAGGTCCGCGCTGGCGCGCGTGGAACTCACCGGTATGGTAGGGCACGTCGGCGCCGCACGCCACGCCGCGGAGCTTCGGACCTCGCCGGCCGCGCTCCGTACGGTCGCGCGGGTCGTCGAGGTGCTGGAGCTCGTGGCCGACCGTCCACCGGGGCTCGCTATCTCGGAGATCGCCTCGCTGCTCGAGATGCCGGTGAGCAGCGCGCACGCCCTCGTCCGCCGCCTGGCCGAGCTCGACTACCTGCGGCGCCGGCCCTCCGACCGGCGCTACCACGCCGGCCCGCGGCTCATTCGCCTCGGCATCCGGGTCGCCGGCGGCCTCGAAGTGATGACCGTCGCGCGTCCTTTCATCTCGGATCTGTCGGCGCGGACCGGCGAAGACGTATACCTGGCGCTGGTCGAGGACCGCGGCGTCGTCTACGCCGACCGGGCGACGGGGTCGCAAAGCCTGCGGCTCGACATTGCGCTGGGCACGCTCCGCCCCTTACACGCAACCGCGATCGGCAAGCTCTATCTCGCCATGCTGGACGACGTCGAGTTGAGAGCCGGCCTCCGCCGGCTCAGGCTCGAGCGCTACACGAGCAACACGCTCACGGAATCGGCCGCGCTGGCCCGGGAGTTACAGGCAATCCGCCGCGCCGGCTACGCCATGACCAACGGCGAGCACATCGAAGGCGTCTCGTCGGTCGCCGCGCCGATCCGGGACGGAGCCGGCACCTTCGTCGGCGCTCTCGTGCTCGTGCTTCCCCGACGCCGCTTCAAGGAGCATCAGCAGGTGTTGATCCGCAGCGTGGTTGCGGCCGCGCATCACGTGAGCGGGCAGCTCGGCTGGGAGCGGCCCGCCAACGGACAGCGGGCGAGCCGGCTGCTCTGGGCGCCCGCCGGAGGCGGCGCGCCGGTGCCCGCGCCGCGCCGGTCCGCCGCGCGGAAGCGCAACGCGGCGCCTAACCGCCACCGCGGCAGGCCGGCGCCTCTCCACGGCCCGCGGAGTCCGGCCGTCCGACGGCGCAAGATGACACGGCGCCGCGCTGGCTAGAATCCCCGGCCGCGCAGCCGCGGATCGAGCAGGTCGCGCAGACCGTCGCCGACGAGGTTGAACCCGATGACGGTGATGAGGATCGCGACGCCCGGAAACGTGGTGATCCAGGGCGCGGTGAGCATGTACGACCGGCCGGTCGCGAGCATCGAGCCCCACTCCGGCGTCGGCGGGGACGCGCCGAGCCCAAGGAAAGAGAGCCCGGCGGTCTCCACGATCGCGAACCCGATCGTCAGCGTGGCGAGCACGATGATCGGCGAGAGGACGTTCGGCAGCACGTGGCGGCTCAGCACCCGCAGGGGCCCCCCGCCGATCGCGCGGGCGCCCTCGATGAACTCCTGCTCGCGGACCGAGAGGACGGTGCCGCGGACCAGGCGCGCAAACCTCGGCATGTAGACGACGCCGATCGCGATCATGGCGTTCGTCAGGCTGGGACCCAGAATCGCGACGACGATCATCGCCAGCAGCAGGTACGGGAACGCGAGCAGCACGTCCATGGTGCGCATGACGGCGGTGTCCGGCCACCCGCTGAAATAGCCGGCGATAATGCCGAGCGCGACGCCCGCCGCGAGCGAAATGCCGTCGGAGATCAGCCCGACGGCGAGCGCGATGCGGGAGCCGTAGATGACGCGGGAAAAGATGTCGCGGCCGAACTCGTCCGTGCCGAAGAGATGCGCCCACGACGGCGACCGCAGCTGGTCGGCAAAGGACTGGTCGATCGGGTTGTACGGCGCGATGAACCTCGCAAAGAGGCTCGCGCCCACCACGACCGCCACGATGACGAGGCCGATGATCAGGTTCGGGCTGCGGACCATCCGGCGCCACGACAGCGCCGCCGCCCGCCGGCGCGGCTCCGGCGCCCGCAGCGCGGAGGGACTCGCGGGGGCGGCGCCCGCGTCGGGCGCGAGATCGGTGCGCGCGTCACCCATAGCGAATTCTCGGATCGAGGTACGCGTACAGCACGTCCACCGCGAGGTTGGCCAGCACGAAGATCGCGGCCGCGATGACGACGATGCCCTGAACGACCGGATAATCCCGCGCCAGCACGCTCGTGACCGCCAGCCGGCCCAACCCCGGCAGGGCGAAGATCGTTTCGGTCAGCACCGCGCCGCTCAGCAGCAGGCCGAGCTGCAGCCCGACCAGCGTCACGACCGGCAGCAGCGCGTTCCGCAGCGCGTGGCGGCGCACGACGCGCGGCTCGGCCACGCCCTTGGCGCGGGCCGTGCGCACGTAGTCGAGCCCGAGCACTTCCAGCATCGTCGACCGCGACATCCGCGCGATCGTCGCCATCGACGTGACGCCGAGCGCGACGGCGGGCAGGACGAGATGGCGGAGATTGCTTTCCACCAGCGGCAGGTTGCCGGTCAGGAACCCGTCGACGAGCGGCATGCCGGTGATGTTACGGACCGTCATGCCCTCGTCGACCATGCCGCCGAGCGGCAGCCACCCCAGGATGCCGCCGAAGACGAGCAGCAGGAGAATGCCGGTCCAGAAGATCGGCATCGAGACGCCGACGAGCACGCCGATCATCGCGACGGTGTCCGTGACGCTGTGGGGCCGGCGCGCGGCGAGCACGCCGATCGCAAGCCCGAAGACGATCGCGAACAGCAGCGCGACCAGGCTCAGTTCAATGGTGACCGGCAGCGCCTGCGTGATCTCCCACATCGCCGACTGTTTCGTCCGGATCGAGGCCCCGAAATCTCCCTGCACGGCGCCGGCGAGAAAGCGCGCGTACTGCACGTACAGCGGCTGGTCGAGACCGAGCTGATGACGCATCCGCGCGAGATCCGCTTCCGTGCCCTTTTCACCGAGCAGCAGCTGGGCGACGTCCCCCGGCACGAGATGCATTCCGATGAAGACGAACAGACTCACGCCGAAGAGCACGGGAAGCAGATGGATGAGTCGTTGAGTGATGTAGCGCATCATGGCAAGCCATAATTCTATAGCACGGCCAATGGGGACTCCTTCGCCGCGCGCACATCTGGATGAACCGCGGACCCCCCGGTGCCGGGGCGACGGACCAACCGGAGGAAACGCCGTAGGCCCGGCCTGAAGTAGAGCCGGACCGCACGCGGCGCATCGCCGCCGCCCATCTCCGCGTCGGCGCGGACCGAGGTGACTCAGGGTGAGCGAACGGATCGGCTTCATCGGATTGGGCATCATGGGCAAGCCAATGGCCGGGCATCTCGTCAAAGCCGGCCATACGGTGACGGTCTGGAACCGCACCGCGTCCAAGGCGGCCGACCTGGTCAAGGCCGGCGCCCGGCAGGCCGCGTCGCCCAAGGAGGCGGCCGCGCAGAGCGACATCACCATCGTCATGGTCGCCGATACCCCCGACGTGCGACACGTCATCATGGGGCCGAACGGCATCCTGGAAGGCGCCCGGCGGGGCGGGGTGGTCGTCGACATGAGCACCATCTCCCCCGTGGCCACGCGCGAGATCGCGGCGGCGCTGGCCGAGCGGGGCGTCGCGATGCTCGACGCGCCGGTGTCCGGCGGCGAAAAGGGCGCGATCGACGCGACGCTTTCGATCATGGTCGGCGGCAAGCCGGAAGTCTTCGAGCGGGTGCTGCCGGTCTTTCAGCAGATGGGCAAGAACATCGTCCACATCGGGGATCACGGCGCCGGCCAGGTCACAAAGGCGTGCAACCAGCTCGTGCTCTCGCTCACCATCCTCGGCGTCGCCGAAGCGATCCATCTCGCGCGCAAAGCCGGCGTCGATCCGGCCAAGGTGCGCGCGGCGCTGCTCGGCGGCTTCGCCCAAAGCCGGGTGCTGGAGCTGCACGGGCAGCGGATGCTCGACGAAAACTACGCCCCGGGGTTCCGCACGCGCCTCTATCACAAAGACATGGGCATCGTCACCGAGACCGGCCGCGCCCTCGGCATGCCGCTGCTCGGCGGCGGCCTCGCCGCCCAGCTCTACCAGATCGCGATGAACGAGGGGCTGGGGGAGATGGATTACTCCGTGCTCGCGAAGGTCGTGGGCGAGCTCGGCGGCTTCAATGACAACGCTGCCGGCGGCGGGTCCGCCGGCACGGGCACGCGCTGAGCCCGCGAACGGCGCCCGGGCTAGACCTCCGGCTCCAGGACGATCTCCATCTCCCCCGTCTTGGTGCCCGGCTTCGGGAGAAAGGCGGTCGCGGTCGTCTTGAACCCCGCCACCGCGACACGCACGTGGATGTGCGGCTGGCCGAAGCTCGAGCCCGGAAAATCCGTCTCAAGCCGGAAGCGCCCCTCGCCGTCGGTGATCACCGTGGCACGGTGGATCGTGTCGTAGGATCCGTTCGGACCGGCGTGCCAGATCTCCACGCGCACCCGCGCGAGCGGCTTGCAGTCGATGCCGGAGCGGACGATGCCCGTGAGGACGAAGCCGCCCCCGCCGACGTGTGAGCGCACCGGCGGGTTCGGCGTGTAATTGGGATCCATGTAGCCGTTCGACGTAATCGGACATTTCGGCGCGGAGGCCGCGCCGGCCGTCCCGCCGCTCCACGGACCGAGGACGACCGCGACCAGCGCGACGGCAGCCACCACCGCGGCGATCGTCGAGCGGCGCCCCCGACCTCCCGTCCTCTTGCGCACGCCCCTCGTCATGGCGCCAACCCCTCCCGCGATGACTCGGTATTCTTGAGACTACAATAACAAGTATGCGCACGATCTACACGACCCCGGACGAAGGCGCTCATCCCGTTCGTGTGGTAACAGGACACCGGAGGGACCGACCATGGCCACCACCAGGAAACCCGCCCGGCCCACCGCCCCGCCGCCGGCAGCCGTGAACCCAAAGCCGGCGCCGGGCGAATCGAACCGCATCGCCGGCGCCCGGGACGATTGGGAGTCCCGGGACGTGCGGGAGGCCGCCGAACGCGCGCCGGAGCGCCGCGCGCAGTTCGAGACGCTGTCGGGCCTCCCGGTCAAGCGCCTCTACGGGCCGGCGGACGTCGACGCGCTCGACTACCTCGAGGACGTGGGCTTTCCCGGCCGCTATCCCTACACCCGGGGTCCCTACCCCACGATGTACCGATCGCGCCCCTGGACGATGCGGCAGATCGCGGGCTACGGCACGGGCCGCGACACCAACGCGCGGCTCAAGTATCTGATCGCCCAGGGGCAGACCGGCATCTCCGTGGACTTCGACATGCCGACCCTCATGGGCTACGACTCCGACGACCCGCGCGCCCGCGGCGAGGTGGGGCGCGAGGGCGTCGCCGTGGACACGATCGAAGATCTCGCCGACATCCTCGACGGCATCGACATCGGGGCGATCAGCGTGTCGATGACGATCAATCCCACCGCGTGGATTCTGTTCTCGATGTACGTCGCGCTCGCGGAGCAGCGCGGGGTGCCGGCGCAGGCGCTGTCCGGCACGGTGCAGGCCGACATCCTGAAAGAGTACATCGCCCAGAAGGAATGGATCTACCCGATTCCGGCCGCGATGCGGATCGTCCGCGACCTCATCGTCTACAGCGTCGAACACCTGCCGCGCTACAACCCGATCAACATCAGCGGCTACCACATCCGCGAGGCCGGGGCGACCGCGGTTCAAGAGGCGGCGTTCACGCTCGCGAACGGCATCGCCTACGTCGAGGAGGTCCGCCGGACCGGGCTCGACGTGGACGCCTTCGCACCGCGACTGGCCTTCTACTTCATCGCCGAGCGTGACTTCTTCGAGGAGGTCGCCAAGTTTCGCGCCGCGCGGCGCGTGTGGGCGAAGATCATGCGGGACCGGTTCGGCGCGCGGCGGCCGGAGTCAATGCGCCTGCGGTTCCACTGTCAGACCGCGGGCTCGAGCCTGACGGCGCGGGAGCCGATCAACAACATCGCGCGGACCGCGCTGCAGGCCCTCTCCGCGGTGCTGGGCGGCGCGCAGAGCCTCCACGCGAACGGCATGGACGAGGCGCTGGCGATCCCGTCGGAGCTCGCGATGAAGGTGGCGCTGCGGACGCAGCAGATCATCCTCGACGAGACGCGCGTGGCCAACACGATCGACCCGCTGGGCGGCGGCTACTTCGTCGAGTCGCTGACGGACGAGATCGAGGAGGCGATCTGGGCGTACCTGCGCCGGATCGACGATCTCGGCGGGGCGGTGGCCGCGGCGCAGCAGAATTTCTTCCAGACCGAGCTCGCCGAGACCGCGTACGGCTACCACCGGCAGAAGGAGCGCGGCGAGCTGACGGTGGTCGGCGTGAACAAGTACCTCGACCCGTCGGGCGGCGACGTGCCGATCGCGCTGCACGAAGTCGATCCCGGCGTCGAGGCGCAGCAGCGGGAGCGGCTCGCGCGGGTGAAACGCGCGCGGGACGGCGCGGAGGTTGCCCGCCGTCTCGGCGCGCTGGCGGCCGCGGCGCGCGGGGACGGCAACCTGATTCCCCCGACCCTCGACGCGGTCCGGGCCCGCGCGACCCTGGGAGAGATCGTGCGGGCGCTGCGGGACGTGTTCGGGACCTACGTAGAACAGCCGGTGTTCTAAAGCGCGTGGCGATCCCGCAGCGGATTCGGGTGTTGATGGCGAAGGTCGGCCTCGACGGCCACGACCGCGGCGTGAAGGTCGTGGCGCGCGCGCTGCGGGACGCCGGGTTCGAGGTCGTCTACACCGGCCTGCACCGCACGCCGGAGGAGGTCGCCGTCGCCGCGGTCCAGGAGGACGTGGACGTCATCGGCGTGAGCATCCTCTCCGGCGCGCACATGGCGCTCGTGCCCCCGCTCCTCGACGAACTGCGGGCCAGCGACGCGGCCGACATCAAGGTCCTCGTCGGCGGCGTGATCCCCGAGGCGGATCGCACCAAACTGCGCGACCTCGGCGCGGCGGCGGTCTTCGACCAGGACGCGACGACCGACGCGATCGTGGAGTGGATCCGCGCGCACGCGGGACGGGCCGACCCCGGCGGCCCACGGCGTGAGCCAGGGGCGTCCGCGGCCGCTCGGCCCGCGTCGGACGGGGGGCGGGACGGCGTATGACCGGCGCCGCGGCATGGCCGCCGGTCTACAACGACGACTATCTCCCGGCGCCCGACCAGCGCTACTGGAGTCCCGAGCGCGAGACGATGCCGCCCGCCGCGCGCGAGGCGCTGATTCTCGAGCGCCTGCGGGGGGTCGTGCGCTGGGCGTGGGACCGCTCGCCGTTCTACCGGGAGAAGTGGACCGCGGCCGGCGTCCATCCCGACCACCTCCGCCGCCTCGACGACCTCCACCGCTTCCCCGTGGTGACGAAGGCCGAACTGCGCGCGGAGCAGGCGGCGCACCCGCCGGCCGGACGCTACCTCTGCATCGACCGCGCGGAGGTTGCGCGGGTGCACGGCACCTCGGGCACCACCGGCAAGCCTACGATGTTCCTGATCGGCCGGGACGACTGGCGCCGCATCGCCAACGCCCACGCGCGCATCATGTGGGGCATGGGACTCCGGCCCACCGACACCCTCTTCATCGCCTCTTTCTTCAGCCTCTACATCGGCAGTTGGGGGGCGCTGGCCGGCGGCGAACGCCTCGGGGCGACGTGCTTCCCGTTCGGCGCGGGACAGCCCGGGCAGACGCTCATGGCGGTGCGGTGGCTGCGCGAGACCCGGCCGACCGCGTTTTACGGGACCCCCTCCTACGCCCTCCATCTCGCGGAGGTCGCGGCGTCCGAGCGCGTCGATCCGCGCGAGTTCGGCCTGCGGGTGATGTTCTTCTCGGGCGAACCGGGCGCCGGCATTCCATCGACGCGGCGGCGCATCGAAGAGCTGTTCGGCGCCGCCTGCCTCGACAGCGGCAGCATGGCCGAGATGACCCCGTGGATGAGCAACGGCGAATGCGCGCACGGCGCGGGGATGCATCTGTGGCAGGACGTCGTCTACTGCGAGGTGTGCGATCCGCGGACGTTCGCGCCGGTGCCCTACGGGCACGAGGGCACGCCGGTCTACACCCATCTCGAGCGGACGTCGCAGCCGATGATCCGCCTGCTCTCCGGCGACCTGACCCGCTGGACCGACGAGCCGTGCGAGTGCGGGCGGACGTATCCTCGCCTGCCGCGGGGCATCTACGGCCGGATCGACGACATGTGCATCATCCGCGGCGCGAACATTTATCCGAGCGCGATCGAGGACACGCTCCGCGCGATCGAGGGGTTCGGCGGCGAGTTCGAGATGGTGATCAGCCGCGAGCGCGCGATGGACGAGCTCGTCGTGCGCGCCGAGTACAGCGCGGCCGTCGCGCAGCGCGCGGCGGCCGCGCCCGATCTCCTCACCGCGCTGCGCGAACGGATGACCGCGCGCCTCACCGCCGTGCTGGGCATCCGCCCGATCGTCCGCTGCGAACCGCCGGGAACCCTGCCGAGGACGGAGTTCAAGGCGCGGCGCGTCGTCGACAACCGCGCGCTGTACGAGGAAACGCTTGCGGCCGGCGCCACCCCGCGGGGGCCGGACCGCCGATGACGCGCGAGACCCCGCGCCGGACCGGCACGTCCCCCGCCGTCCCGGGAGCCTCGGTCGCCGCGGGGGGGATCGACCCCGGCAACCCCCGCGCGCTCGGCCGCCTCATCAGCCGGATCGAGAACGATCCCGCCTCGGCCGGGGCGATCGTGGCCAATTTGTGGGGCCGCACCGGCCGCGCGCGACGCGTCGGTCTGACGGGCCCCCCCGGCGTCGGCAAGAGCACACTCGCCGACCATCTCATCACGGCGGCGCGGAACGACGGCCTCACGGTCGCCGTCGTCGCGGTCGATCCGTCGAGCCCGTTCTCCGGCGGCGCCATCCTGGGCGACCGCGTGCGGATGCTTCGGCACAGCGGGGACGCGGGCGTGTACATCCGGAGCATGGCCGCGCGCACGCATCTCGGCGGCCTCGCCGCGGCGACGCGGGACGTCGCCTACGTGCTGGAGGCCTTCGCGTTCGACCTGATCCTCGTGGAAACGGTCGGGGTGGGACAGAGCGAGCTGGAGATCATGGGGCTCGCCGACACGGTCGTCGTCGTCACCGCGCCGGGCCTCGGAGACGCGGTGCAGACGCTCAAGGCCGGCATCCTCGAGATCGCCGACGTGCTCGTCGTCAACAAGGCGGACCGCCCCGGCGCGAAGGAGACCGCGATGCAGCTCCGCGAGATGCGGCGGCTCGTGCCGCACCACGACGCGTGGGATGTGCCGATCCTCGAGACGGTCGCCAGCGCGGGGACCGGTAGCGCGGAGTTGTGGGAGGCGATCCGGCGGCACGGCGAGCATCTCCGCGCGTCGGGCGAGCTCGAAGCCCGCCGCGGCCGGCGCGCCGAGCGCGAGGTCCTCGAGCTGGTCGAAGCGGCGCTCGCGACGCGCGTGCGCGCGACGCTGCACGATCGCGGCGAGCCGGCCGAGATCCTCGCCGAGGCGAAGCGGCGCGAGACCGATCCGCACTCGGCCGCCAAGGCGATCCTCGACCGCCTCGCGCCCCCGGACCGGGCATGACGGCGCCCGGCGAGGCGGCCCGCGGGATCACCGCGGTAGACCTCTTCGAGCGCGGCATTCCGCATCTCACATCCGGCTACTTCATCCGCGCCCCGCATCCGGCCATCGTGGACACGGGCGGCGCGCGGAGTGTGCCTGGGTGGCTCGACGCCCTCGCGTCCCTGGATGTGCGGCCGGCGGACGTCGCCTACATCATCGCGACCCACATCCACCTGGATCACGCCGGCGGGACCGGCCATATGCTCAGGCATATGCCCGAGGCCCGCGTGGTCGTCCATCCGCGCGGCGCGCGGCACCTGACCGATCCGACCCGGCTCCTCGCCGGGGCCCGGTCCGTTTTTGGAGAGCACTTAGAGAGGTACTTCGGCGTGCCGGAGCGGGTGCCGGAATCTCGGCTCCTCGTGGTCGAGGACGGCGCGACGCTGGATCTCGGGGACGGGCATATCTTGAGTTTTATCGACGCGCCGGGACACGCGCGTCACCAGCACATGATCTTCGACTCCGGCGCGCGCGCGCTGTTCGCGGGCGACGAACTCGGAGAGCGGCTGCCGGACGTCGCCGACGACTACGTGATGGTCGACACCGCGCCGAACCAGTTCGACCCCGAGGCCATGCTGCGGTCGGCGCGGCGGCTGCTCGACCTGCGGCCCGAGGCGATCCTTCTCTCTCACTTCGGCCGCTATCCGGGATCGTACGCAACGCTGTATGAGAGACTGGCGCACGAGGTGCCGGCCGTCGCCGCGCTCGGGCGGATCGACGGACGCCGGGCGACGCAGGACGAGATCACGGCCGCGCTCGTCGAGCACGTCCGGGCCGACCTCGCGAAGCGCGGCATCGCGTGGACGCCGCACATCGCCGCGCTCCTGGAAGACCGCCTCGCGATCTCCGCGCAGGGCATCGCCGACTACCACGACCGGCAGGCCGGACGCACATCATGACCGCCGTGACGCCGGCCGCGCTCAATCGTAGTGTTTGAATTTCGGCCACAGCTCGAAGAGCGGCGTACGCAGGCCGAGGCATAACATGATCGGCGCGTTCCGTTCGTACGGCGTCGCGTACGCCGATCCGAAGGTGCCGACGAGTGCCGCCTCACGGCATACCGACCGGCGGAGCGCCATGTTGCCGTTCACGAACAGAATGACGCTGCCATCGTATCCGTGGGTGCCCCAGAGAAAATATTGGTTGTGTCCGCTGAGGGCCGGCGGGAGCCCGTCGCGGCCTCCGTAAAAATCGAGCGCGGCGGCCTCGCCGTAGTTCGAGGTGATGATTCCGGCGCGGCCGCGTTGCTCGGGGCTGAGGGCATGATAGACGCTCGCGATCCGCTTCTCGTACGTCCGCCACCCGAGCTGGTCGGAGAGCGATTGCGGAAGGATCTCCCGCGCGCTGACTTTCTCCTGCCCCTGCGCGGTCACATGCAGCCGCGTGATGTAGCGCACGGTCGCCGGCGGATCGAGGATGGGCATCGCCAGCGGCGCCAGGACGGCGCTCAGCGCGAGGCCGAGCCCGACGTAGGCCGCCCGCAGCGCGCGGTGGCGAACGGCGCGCTCGATCACGACGCTCCCGAGCGCAAACATCGGCGGATACGCGGCGGCAAGGTAGTAGTCTTTCCCGTGCAGCGCGACCATCTCGGCGAAGACAAGCAGAAACCCGAGTCCAAAGCCCCGAAACGCCGCGAGCCGGCGATCGACAAACCCCGAGGCGACCCCGGCGATCCAGAGCGGTGCGAAGAGCGGGTTCATCACCAGTATCTGATTCAGGACGAACGGCACCGGTGCGACCGTCACGTCCTTGGCAGGCGCCGCGGCGAGGAGTGCGACAAACGGCCAGCCGTGCATGGCCTGCCAGACCAGGCTCGGCGCCGCGATTGCGAGCGCGATGGCGGCGGCGATCCCCGTCTGCGGCACCAGCAGCAGGCGCCGTTCCGGGAGGAGCAGCAGCGCGACGATCAGCGCGGCAAGGTAGAACGGGATCGAATACTTGATTTCGAGCGCGACGCCGGCGACCACGCCGAGCCAGAGCAGCGCGGCGCGGTCGCCCCGGACGATCGCGCGGGCGGCCAGATAGGCGGCGAGCGTCCACGCGAGCGGCTCGAAGACGGTCGTGCCGAACGTCGTGTACAGTCCGAGGAACATCGGCGCGAAGCCGGTTGCGATCCCGGTCGCGGCCTCAGCGAAGCGGCCGCCGCCTGCCAGCCGAGCGAACGCGCAGGCGACGAAGACGGTCGCTCCCGCCGCAAGCGCCGGGACGAGCCGGAGAAGGACAAGGTTCTCGCCGGCGGCCTGCGTCAGGGCGGAGATCAAGGGGATGACCGGCGGTTGATCGACGTACCCGAACGCCGGATGGCGTCCGCAGACAATGAAATACAGCTCGTCACGGAAGAAGTCGTACCGGTGCGCGAATGCCGCGTGCGCGAGAAACGCCAGCGCGGCTAGGGCAACGTCGATGCGGAGGAGCTTCCTCACACGCCCCCCGTCGCGGCGGATCGAGTGAGCGGACGGCTCGTTAGGACGCGGGCTCCCCGGCCGTCAGCGCCTCGGCGTTGGCAAACAACGCCGGCTGACCGCCGGTGTGCCAGAAGACGACCGTCTGATCCCCGCCCCACCGGCGGCGTCGAATGAGATCGGCGAGTCCCGCCATCGCCTTCCCGGTGTAGACCGGATCGAGGAACATCCCCTCGGCGAGCGCCGCGGTCTTGATCGCCGTGATGCACTCAGGGGTCGGCTCACCGTACGTGCCGCCGTACTCGTCGAGCACGATGACGTCCTGCGCGGCCACGCGGACGTCCACGCCGAACCGCTCCGCGAACTCGGCGACGAGCCCGCTCACCTTCGGCGCGAGGTCCTCCCGCTTCGCGCCATCGCCGATGCCGATGATTTCCACGCCGCTCTGCGAGAGGGCCGCGCCGATCGCGAGGCCGGCGTGCGTCCCGGCCGAGCCGCTGCAGAAGACGATCGAATCGACGGCGATGCCCCGCGCCGTCGTCTGATTCAAGAGTTCCTCGAAGGCCTGCACGTAGGCCGCGGCGCCGAGCGGCGTGGACGCGCCGCTGGGGATGAGGTACGGGCGCCGGCCCTTGGCGCGGAGGGCGGCCATTTCGTCCGCCATGACGGCCTCGGCCGAGGCGCGGTCTGTCCCCGGCGTGATCCGGACGCGCGCGCCGAGGAGATGGTCGAGCAGGAAATTCCCCTGCATGACCTCGGGCTCGACCGGGCGCAGCACGAGCACACAGTCCATGCCGCCGACCCGGGCGGCCGCGGCGGTGACCCGGCAGTGGTTGGACTGGATGGCGCCGGTCGTGACGAGGGTATCGAAGCCGCCGGCGAGCGCCTCACCGAGATGATACTCGACTTTGCGGACCTTGTTGCCGCCGAAGGCGAACCCGGTCAGGTCGTCGCGCTTGATGAGGAGGCGCGGCGCCTCACCGTCGCCGGCCAGCGCGCGCTCGAGGCGGGGAGCCTCGTCCAGCGGGGTCGGAAGCGCGGCGAGACGAACCCTGGGCAGACGCGCTAACTGGAGCATCTCAACCTCCCGCGGCCGTCGGTCTCGTGCGGCCGTTTCCGGCCGTCACAGCGGCCAGTACATGCCCGCGACACGCCGTACTTCGCGCGCCCGCTCTCGCGCGACCGAGAACGGCGCTTCGCGCAGCACGGCCTCGGGCTCGCGGAGGCCGGAGGCCACGCCGGTCAGGCCCGCGAGGGTGGTGGCGACCGAGAAGGACAGGCCATCGAGATCGTAGCCGCCTTCGAGCACCGCCGCGATCGGCACGTCGCCGGCGGCCTCGCGGACCATCGCGGCCAGCCGGCCGAATCCGGCCGCGGTCAGCAGCATGGCGCCGAGCGGGTCGGCGTGGTGCGCATCGAAGCCGGCGGAGATCAGCACGAGCCCGGGCGCGACCGCGCGCATGAGCGGCAGCACGACTTCCTCCCAGAGGTACTCGTAGCCGCCGTCGCCGATCCCGGCCGGCAGCGGAATGTTGACACAGGCCCCCTCGCCCGGCCCCTCGCCGGTCTCCGTCAGCGCGCCGGTGCCCGGGTACCAGTTTTCTTGATGAAGGGAGCAGAAGACCACGCGCGGATCGTGATAGAAGGCTTCCTGCGTCCCGTTGCCGTGGTGGACGTCCCAGTCGAGAATGAACACACGCTCCATCCCGCGCCGCTCGAGCGCGTGACGGGCTGCCAGCGCGACGTTGTTGAACAGGCAGAAGCCCATTCCTCCGCCCGGCCGCGCGTGGTGTCCCGGCGGGCGGACGAGCGCCATCGCGATGGGCGCGTCGCCTGCGAGCACCGCGTCCACCGCACCGAGCGCGCCGCCCGCGGCAAGCCGGGCGATGCCGTCCGACGCCGGACCGACCGCGGTGTCCGGGTCGAGCATGCCGCCGCCCGACGCGGCGAGGTCCCGCACGCGCTCGACGTACGCGCGCGTGTGCACCGACGTGAGCACCTCGTCGGTTGCCGGCTCCGGTGTGCGGTGCGTCAGCGTCTCCCAAAGCGGCGTGCGCGCAAGACGCGCCTCGATCGCCTCGATACGGGCCGGACGCTCGGGATGCCCGGCCGGGGTGACGTGCCGGTGGTAGTCGGGGTGAACCAGCAGAATCCCGGGTGATGCGGTCACGAACGCCGCGCGGCGCGAGACGGCGCACCGAGGGCCGTCTGGCGCAGCCGCGCGATCGCCGCCGCAACGCCGTCGGGCGCGCCGAACACCGCCGTGCCGGCGACGAGGACGCCCGCGCCGGCCTCGACCACCTGCCTCGCGGTCTCCGGGCCGATGCCGCCGTCGACGGCGATCTCGAAGTCGAGGCCGCGCTCGCGGCGCCACGCCGCGAGCGCGGCCACCTTGGCCGTCATCTCCGGAATGAAGGGCTGCCCGCCGGCGCCCGGCTCCACCGTCATGACGAGAACCGCGGCGACGTGCGGCAGCACCCACGCCACCTGCTCCGGCGGGGTCGCGGGGTTGATCGCCACCCCCGGGCGCGCGCCGAGCGCGGCGATTCGCCGCAGCGTGTCGTAGAGGTGGGGACAGGCTTCCACGTGCACGGTGAGGCTCGCCGCCCCGGCCCGCGCGAACGCCTCGAGGTGCCGCTCCGGCTCGACGATCATGAGGTGCACGTCCACGGGCACGTCGGCGGCCCGGCGGACCGCCCGCACCACGGCCGGCCCCATCGTGATTTCCGGCACGAACCGGCCGTCCATCACGTCCACGTGCAGCATGTCCGCGCCGGCGGCGGCGGCCGCGCGCGCTTCCTCGGCCAGCCGTCCGACGTCGGCGGCGAGGATCGACGGGGCGATTTTGACCGCGGGCGCGCTGCTCAGGGGCGAATCTCCTGGATCAGCCGGCCGTCGATGTATACCTGCACGATCGTGTAGCCCTGGCCGACGATTTGGCGGTCCACGTTCTCGCCGGGACGATGCATCCCCTCGTACGCCGTGTGCACGCCCCGCTGATCGATCACGACGATGCGCACGAGCTGCCGCGAGGCGCCCTCCGGGACGATGATGTGCAGATGGGTCTGGCGCTGCTCGGTCGAGGCGGACTGGGGCGCCGGCGGTGTGCCGGTCACGATCGGCTGCGGCGGCGCGCCGCCTTCCGCGGGGCGCACCGCGATCGCCACCCCGACGGCGTCGCCGTGGCCGATCCGCGTGCCGGCCGGGGGCGTCATCGCCACCACCTGGCCCGCCGGCACGTCGTCGCGCGCGACCTGGGTCACGTCGCGCAGGGTCACGCCGAGATCCTGGAGGGCCCGGCGCGCGTCGTCGAGCATCCGTCCGACCAGGTCCGGCAGCACGATCGCCTGCTGCCCCTTGCTCACGGTCAGGTTGACCGGCGTGCCGCGGGCGACCGACGCCCCGGGCGCGGGGTCCTGGGTAATGGTGAATCCCGACGGCACGGCGTCGTCGTAGGTCTCGCGGATCTCCCCGACGGCGAGCCGGGCCTGCTCGACGGCGAATCGTGTGTCCTCGAGGGAGCGCCGGCGCACGTCGGGGACGGTCACCATCTCCGGCCCGAGGCTCGTCACCAATCCCACCGCGCGATTCACCTTCACCGGCGTCCCGGCCGGCGGATCCTGGCTCACCACTGAACCGGTCGGCAGCGTGGCGTTGTGCACCTGCTGCACCACCTGGACGTTGAGGCGGCGCTGCCGCGCGATCGTCTCGGCCTCGACGAGGCTCCGGCCGACGAGATCGGGAACCGAGACCTCGGGTACGTTGAGGTAGGCGTTGAGGGCCTGCCAGCCCCAGGCGATGCCGCCGAACGTGGCGAGCAGCACGACCGCGGCGACCATGAGCGGCACCGAGCGGCGCGCGGCGCGCCCGTCCCGCGCCGCCCGGCGCGCGGCGCCGTCACCGGTGCGAACGATCGCCGTCGACTCCGCCGCGGAGGCCGCCCGCCAGTGCGCGGTGCGCCCCGTAAGATCGTCGGCCATGTCCTGCGCCGACCGGTAGCGGTGGTCCGGGTCCTTCGAGAGCGCTTTCAGAATAATGGCCTCGAGGTCGCGCCCGAGGCGCGCGCCGTCACGGCGCGGCAGCGGCGGCGGCTCGTGCATGTGCCGCAGCGCGATCGCGATCGGGGTGTCGGCATCGAAGGGCAGCGAGCCCGTGGCCGCCTCGTAGAGCACGACGCCGAGCGAGTAGAGGTCGGCGCGCCAGCCGACGCCGAGTCCGCGCGCCTGCTCCGGCGAAATGTACTGCACCGATCCGAGCACCGTCCCGGTCTCGGTAATGCCGGTGGCCGCGAGCGCGCGGGCGATGCCGAAGTCGGTGACCTTCACGCCGCCGTCGGGCGTGAGGAGGATGTTCTGCGGCTTGATGTCGCGGTGGACGATGCCGGCCCGGTGCGCGTACTCGAGCACCTCGCAGACCTCGACGCCGATGGCCCGCACGCGGGCTTCGTCGAGCGGACCGGTCCGGCGCAGGTGCGTCTTGAGGTCTTCCCCGTCGATGTACTCCATGACGATGAAGTGCACGTCGCCGTCCCGGCCGTGGTCGAAGATGCGGACCATGCGCGGGTGCGAGAGCCGCGCGGCGGCCTGCGCCTCGCGCTCGAACCGCGCGACGAACTCGGCGTTGTGGGCGTACTGGTCGCGTAGGATCTTGATCGCGACGAGCGTCCCGTCGTCGAGGCGGCGGCCGCGGTAGACGTGCGCCATGCCGCCCTCGGCGATCAACTCGAGCACCTCGTACCGCTCCCCCAGCCGGTGCTGCATCACGGGCGCCCCCCCGCGGCGCTCTGGACCTGCAGGGCGGCCGCCAGCACCTGCCGCGCGATCGGCGCCGCCACCTGGCCGCCGACGCCCCCGTTCTCCACGATCACGGACAGCGCCACCACCGGCCGGTCGGCGGGGGCGAAGGCGATGAACCAGGCGTGGGTGTTCCCGTGCGGATTTTCGGCGGTGCCGGTCTTGCCCGCCACCCTCACCCCGGGCAGCTGCGCGGCGGTCCCGGTTCCGCTCTGGACCACCTGCACCATCGCCTGCGCGAGCTCGCCGGCAAGCGAGGCGGCCATCACGTCGCGGCTGCCGCGCTGCGCAAACGTCTGCCGGATGCGGCCGTCCGGGGCGCGGATCTGCGAGACGAGAAACGGACTCATCATCGTCCCGCCGTTGCCGACGGCCGCGGCGACGAGCGCCATCTGAAGCGGCGTGACGAGCAGGCTGCCCTGCCCGAACGCGATCTGGGCCAGGCCGCGGGCGCCGAGGTCGCGCAGCGGCGGCACGTAGCCGCTCGACGCAGGCAGGTCGAACCGCACCGGCTGGCCGAGTCCGAACGCGCGCGCCGCGGCGACGATGGGCTGCGCGCCCGTGCGCTGTCCGATCTGGACGAACGCGGTGTTGCAGGAGGCGACGAACGCCTGCAGCACCGAGATCTGTCCAAACTGCTCGTGCTCGAAGTTATGGATCAAAGCGCCGCCGACGTCGATCGCCTCGGGGCAGTTCACCGGGTCGGAGAGACGCACCCGGCCGCTGCCGAGCGCCGCCGTGAGCGTCACCGTCTTGAACGACGAGCCCGGCGGGTACTGGCCCTGCGTCGCCCGATCGTACAGCGGCGCCGACAGGTCGCGCGAGAGCGCGGCCCACTGCGCGTCGACCGTGGCCGGATCGAAGCCCGGGCGGCTCACCAGCGCGAGCACCGCGCCCGTCCGCGGGTCGAGCACGACGACCGCGCCGCGGACGTTGCCGAGGGCGCGCACCGCGGCCTGCTGCACCGCGGCGTCGAGGGTGAGCACGACGTCGTTGCCCTCGGGGGTCCGGCCGAACGCCTCCTGGAGCGCCTGCCACGGATCGGTGACCGGCAGTCCGAGCAGCGCGAGATCCGCGCGGCGCTCGATCCCGGTGAGCCCGTACCGGCGGCTGCGATAGCCCAATACGTGCGCGAACGACGTCCCCTGCGGATACCGCCGGACCTGCGACGGTCCGGTCCCCACCGAATCGGCCAGGACGGTGAGCCGCCGGTCGAGGATCCGCCCCCAGTGGATCCGCTCCGCGGCGAGCGCCAGGCGCGGGTTCTGGGGCGACGCGGCCAGCTGCGGCCCCCAGATCACCTGGACGAACGCGAGATAGACGAGGAGCACGGCGAACAGCCCCGCGAGCAGCCGGCCGACGTTACGGGTGCGTCCGACCATCGCGCTCTTCCGCCGCGGCGCGCGCGCCGCGGTCCGAGATGGCGAGCAGCAGCGCGACGGCGATGAAGTTGCTCACCGCCGCGCTGCCGCCGTAGGTGAGAAACGGCGCCGGAATGCCCGTCAGCGGAATCAGCCGGGTGCTGCCGGCGAGAATGACGAAGGTCTGGATGCCGATCGCCGCCCCCAGGCCGGCCCCGACGAGCCGGTCGAGCGATCCGTCCGCCTGCACGGCGGCGCGGAAGGCCCGTCCGAGGAACAGCAGGTAGAGCGCCACCACCATGAACGTGCCGATCGCGCCGAGCTCCTCCCCGATCGCCGGGAAGATCATGTCGGTGTAGGACGCCGGCATGAGCTCGGGGTGCCCGAGGCCGAGCCCGGCCCCGGTGAGACCGCCGCTCGCGAGCGCGAATAGACCCTGCAGAATTTGATACCCGCGCCCCGCGGCGTCCGCCCAGGGATTCAGCCAGACGTCGACCCGCACCCGCACATGCGCGAACAGATGATAGCACAGCGTCGCCCCGGCGCCGAACGCCAGGAGGCCGCCGAGCACGTAGTCGAGCCGGCCGAGCGCCACGTAGAGCATCGCGAGGAACACGCCGTAGTACAGCATCGCCAGACCGAGATCGCGCTGGAAGACGAGCAGCAGCAGGGACCCGACGCACACGAGCAGCACGGGGCCCAGGCGGCCGAGGTCGGCGCGCCAGCGCCGCGGTCCCGGCAGTGTGAGCAGCGGCCGGTTTTCCACCAACACCCCCGCAAAGAACGCGACGAGGAGCAGCTTGACGATCTCACCCGGCTCGAGCGTGAACGCGCCGATGACCAGCCACTGCCGCGCGCCGTTCCGCTCCACGCCGATCAGGACGGTCAGCACCAGCAGCGCGATGCCGGTGAGCGCGCACAGGTAGGCGTAGCGCCGGACCCACCGCAGGTCGGTCAGCGTCCCGAGGGCGATCAGCAGCGACGTCAACCCAAGCGAGATCCAGGCGGCCTGCCGGACGGCGTAGTCGGGCCGCAGCCGGTAGATCATCACGAGCCCCACCGCCGAGAGCGCGGCGGCGACCGGCAGCAGCACCTCGTCGCCCCGATTGTCGGCAATGACGAGCGCCATGTGCACGACGAGAAATCCCGCCAGCGCCACCGCGCCGGCGACGACGGGATCCCACGACTCCGCGGGATACATCGCGGCGTGCACGGCGACGAGGCCCAAGGCGCCGAGCACGCCGGCGGCCACCACGAGTCCTCGCTCGGCGGCTCGCCGCGCGACCCACGGCAGCGGCGCGGGCGCGGCGGACGCCGCGGGAGGGACGGCCATCGTCACGGCCGGTGCAGCAGGTCCTGCAGGAGCATGTCCGCGTCGGCGGGATCGCGCGCGGGAATCCCCTGCAGCAGCTGCGGACGGTAGGCGGGGGCGATCCGGGTCACCGGCACGCCGGTGCTCCGCACGACCGCGAACAGCGGCACGCCGAGGATCCGGAGCGGGATCCCGCGCATCACGGCGACGCGATCGCCGCTGACGCCGAGGAAGTAGGCGTGTTCGACGCGGTACGTGACCACGCCGGCGGCCAGGAACGCGGCGAGGGCCGCGGCGCTCGCGACCCGGCCCGCGCGGTCGAGCCACTTCGGCCGGACCCGCACCAGGACCACGGACGCGTTGTCGGTGCCGCCGCGCGCGTTGGCCAGGCCGACGACTATCCGGCAGGCTTCGCTCCCGTCCCGTGTCGTGCGGATGATGTCGGCCATCTCGTCGGGGGTCACCGCGCTGTGCACGCCGTCGCTGACGAGGAGCAGCGCATCGCGGGCCCGCAGCGGCACGGCCAGCACGTCGACTTGGACTTCGGGCGCGGTTCCGAGCGCGCGCGTGAGCACGTGGCGCTGCGCGTGTCCGCCGGCCGCGGCGGGCGAGAGCGTGCCGTGCCGGACGAGCTCCGCGACAACCGAGTGGTCGACCGTCAGCTGCCGGATCTCGGCGCCCCGCATCAGATAGGCGCGGCTGTCGCCGACGTGCGCCAAGACAACCGCCTGGCCCGCGACCAGCGCCGCCGTACACGTCGTCGCCATGCCGGACCGCTCGGGCCCGGCCGCCTGCGCGTTGATGTCGGCGTTGGCGCGCCGCACGGCCAGCGCCAGCGCCTCCGCCGGCGTGAGCCCGCGCTCGAGGAGCGCCGGCACCTCGCGCACAAGCGTCTCGACCGCGAGCGCACTCGCGACGCCGCCGGCCGCGTGTCCGCCCAGCCCGTCGGCGATCGCGTACAGCGCGGCTCCCCGCGCGAGGCGGTCGCGAAGCAGAATGCGGTCCTCGTTGGTCTCCCGAACGCGGCCGATCTCGCTGACGCCTGCGCCCCGCGAGGTGAATCCGCTCATCCGCGTCCTCCGGCGCTCGGGCTCCAGGCCCCGGTCCCCGCCCCCACCGCCTCCGATGCCGCCTCGAGCCGGAGGCCGAGCACGACGTCGCCGATCTTCAGCCGGTCGCCGGCGCGCATCGCGACGGGGCGGCGCACGCGCCGCCCGTTGAGCTGGGTTCCGTTCGTGCTGCCGAGATCCTCGACCCACACGCGGCCGTCGCGCTCGAACAGGCGGGCGTGATGCGCCGACACGTAGTCGCCGCTCAGCACGATCGCGCAGCCCGGCGCGCGGCCGACCGTGGCCTCCCCCGCGACGAGGAACTCCCGCCCGCGAGACGTCTCCGGCGCCTCCACCACCAGCACGGCGCGCGATGCCGGCCACGCGGCCCGCGACTCCATGTCCGCCACGACGACGCGCAGCACCCGGATCACGAAGAGAACGAGCGCCAGCAGGAACGCGTACCGGAGCACGACGATCAGGAGCGTCGGCGTCGCGGTCATGCGCCCCTCCGGTACTGCAGCAGCACGTTGCCGACCTGAATGCGGTCGCCGTCGTGCACCGGCACGCGGCTGCGCCCTATGGGCCGGCCGTTCAGCGCGGTGCCGTTGGTACTGCCCACGTCCTCGACGGCGGCCTCGCCCTCCGTCGCGTGGATGCGCGCGTGCGTGCGGCTGACGCTCGGATCGTCGATGACGATGTCCTGGTCGGCGCGCCGCCCGATCGTGAGCACCGGCCGGTCGAGCAGAAACTCGCGGCCGGCCGTGCCGGCGGGTCCCGCCAGCACACGCAGCCGCGCGCCCGTGGCCGCGCGCTCGCGGCGATAGATGCGGGTGTCCGACCCCGGCACGCCGGTCCGGGCGTCGTCCGGTCCCGCGGGTGCGGCGGGCGACGGCTGCGCATCCGGGGACAGACGCGCTTCCACATAAATCTCCCCCGACGCGATCGCCTCGCGCGGCTCGACGCTCACGTGCACCGGACCGGCGGGGCGCGCACCGAGCTCCTCGGCGCGGTCGCGAAGGAGCTCGGCCAGCTCGCCGACGAGCGCCGGCGCGAACGATTCGTACGGCGCAAAGTCTTTGGGGTTGAGGAACACCCGGTAATCGTTCGGCAGCAGCGCCCCGCGCAGCCCGGCCATCGCGCCGGCCTCCATCTCGCGCAGCACCCGCCGGCCGATCTCCACCGGATGCACCCGGTCGCGCGACCATCGTGTGAACAGGCCCTCGACGAGCGCCTCGACCCGCCGTTCGAACCGCAGGAACACGCTCACGCCCGGCCCTCTCTCCCGCGCGCAGGGGCGCCGCCGGCGGCGGGCATGGCGCGGCGCGCCGGCTTTGATCGCACGGTGGCCGGCGAGTTCGCCGGTAGGCGGTCCGCCGGTGTCCAGCGCGACGCGCGCCCGCTTCCGTCCGCGAGACGCAGCTGTCCGCACGCCGCCTGAATCTCGGTGCCGCGCTCGATCCGCACGGTCACCGGAATGCCGGCCGCGCGTACGCAGCGGGCGAAGGCACGGACGCGGGCGACCGCGGGCCGGCGGAGCGGGATGCCGGGCACAGGGTTGAGCGGGATCACGTTCACATGGCACAGGAGGCCGCGCAGGAGCCGGCCGAGCGCGCGCCCCTCCGCATCGCCGTCGTTGACGCCGTCGATCAGCACGTACTCGAACGTGAGCCGGCGTCCCGTCGCCGCGAGATAGTCGCGGCACGCGGCCATGAGTTCGGCGATTGGATAGCGCTCGGTCACCGGCACGAGCCGCCGACGCAGCGCGTCGGTGGGCGCGTGCAGCGAGACCGCCAGCGTGATCTGTAGACCCTCGCCCGCGAGCCGGCGGATCTGCGGCACGAGGCCGACGGTGGAGATCGTCAGGTGGCGCATCCCGATGCCGAGCCCCCACGGCGCGGCGAGAATGCGCGCGGCGCGCACCGTCGCCTCGTAATTCGCCAGCGGCTCCCCCATGCCCATGAACACCACATTGCTGAGCCGCCGGTCGGCGCGCGCGCGGATGGCCAGCGCCTGACTGATGATCTCGCCGGCGGTGAGATTGCGGGCGAAGCCGCCCAGCCCGGTCGCGCAAAAGGCGCAGCCCATGGCGCAGCCGGCCTGAGTGCTGACACACGCGCTGCGCCGGCCGTCGTCGAACCGCATCAACACACACTCCACCGTCTGGCCGTCTCCGCACGCGGCCAGCAGCTTCGTCGCGGATCCGTCGGCCGCATCTGTGGACCGCCTGACCGTCAGGGTCCCGATGCGCGCCGCCCCGCCGAGCCGTTCCCGGAACGTGATGGGCAGATCCGTCATCTCCGAAATATCTTCCACACCGCGGCCGTAGACCCACCGGGCAATCTGCCGGCCGCGGTAGGCGGGCGCGCCGAGCCCCCGGGCGAGATCGGTCAGCTCCGGCAGCAGAAGCCCGCGTAGATCCGGCGTCGCGGGACCGGCCGCCGAAAGCGGCGCCGCCGCCGGCGCTGCGGCGGTCACGGCGCCCTCCGCAGCGCCGCAACGAAGAAACCGTCGGTACCGGTCCGGTGCGGGTAGAGGAACACCCCGCCGGGCGCCGCCGGCGTCGCGAACGGCCAATCGTCGATGGGCGCCGGCGCAAACGCAGGCTGGGCCGCCAAAAACGCGGCGACGACGTCGGGGCCCTCTTCCGGCTCGATCGTGCAGACGCTGTAGACGAGGCGCCCGCCCGGCCGGACCGCCGCCGCGGCCCCCGCCAGCACGCGGGTCTGCCGCGCGGTGATCGCCGCGAGATCCTCGGGGCGGACGCGCCACCGGATTTCCGGCCGGCGCCGGAGGACGCCGAGCCCGGAGCAGGGCGCGTCGACCAGCACGCGCGCGGCGGCCTCCGGCCAGACCTCGCCGAGGCGGGCCGCGTCGAGTGCCCGCGTTTCGACGCACGTGACGCCGAGCCGCGCGCACTGGCGCGCCACGGTGTCGAGCTTCTGCGGCAGAAGGTCGCATGCCAGCAGGCGCCCGCGATCCTCCATCAGCGCGGCGAGGTGGGTCGTCTTGCCCCCGGGCGCCGCGCAGGCGTCGATCACGACCTCGCCCGGACGCGGCGCCACGAGCCGGGCGACGAGCATCGAGCCTTCGTCCTGCGGCGTCACGAGCCCCGCCGCGTACGCCCGGTCCCGCGCGTCGGGCGCGCCGGCCGTGATCCGCCGGGCCTCGGGAAGGCGCTCCGACGGCTGCGTCTCGATGCCAAGCGCCGCGAGCCGCCCATCGAGCTCCGGGATCGCGCCGCGCAGCGTGTTGAGCCGCACCCACGAGGGCGGCGTCTCGTTGTTCACCGCGCAGAGCGCGCGGGTCTCGTCCGGACCGAACCGCGCGAGCCATCGCGCGACGAGCCACTCGGGATGCGACCACCGCACGGCGATGGCCTCGGCGGTGTCGGCGGCCTCCGGCCACGCCGGCGGCGACGCCGCGAGCCGCCGCATCACCGCGTTGACGAGCGATACGGTCCCGGGGTGGCCGACGCGCCGGGCCAGCTCGACGGTTTCATCGCAGGCCGCGCGCGCCGGCACGCGTGAAAGAAATGCCAGCTGGTACGCGCCAAGGCGCAGCACCTCGCGAATGCGAGGCGGGAGGCTGTCGAGGCGGCGATGGAGCGCCTGCGCGAGCGCCCAGTCCACCTGGGCGCGGTGCCGGAGCGTCCCGTAGACGAGCTCCGTGGCGAAGGCCTCGTCCGCCGGCGTGAGGCCGGCGCGGCCGAGCGCCGCGCGAAGCGCAGCGCCGCTCCAGGCCCGGTCGGCGTCGACGCGGTGCAGAACCTCTAGCGCCACCTCTCGGGCGGTGCGGCGACGATCCATGCGGACTGTGGAGCGCGGCGCGGCGGCATCACTCCTCCCGCCGCGACATGTTCATCAGCAGCAGGAGCCGCAGCAGCTCGAGGATCGAGGTGGCCGCGGCCGCGACGTACGTGAGGGCCGCGGCGCCGAGCACGGAGCGGACGCCCCGCAGCTCGTCGTCGGTCACGAGGTGCTCCGCGGCCAGCACCCGCAGCGCGCGGCCGCTCGCGTCGAACTCGACCGGCAGCGTGATCACCGTGAATGCGACAAACGCGCTGAAGATCAGGACCCCGAGCTGCATGAACGTCCCGGAGTGAAAGAAGAACCCGATCAAGAAGATCGGCCACGCCAGCCACGAGCCGAACTGCGTCACCGGCACGATCGCCGAGCGCAGCGCGAGCGGCCCGTAGTTGTCCGCGTGCTGCAGCGCGTGGCCGGACTCGTGCGCCGCGACGCCGACCGAAGCCACCGACGCGCCGCCGTAGACGTCCGACGACAGCCGCAGCACGCGCGTGCGGGGATCGTAGTGGTCGGTGAGCGTGCCGTCGATCCGCTCGATCTGCACGTTCGAAAGTCCGTGACGGCGCAGGATTTCGGCCGCCGCCTGGGCGCCGGTCAGCCCGCTTCCGATTGCGACCTGGCTGTACTTGGCATACGTCGAGCGGACCCGCATCTGCGCGTACAACGCCAGCAGGACCGCCGGTAGCACGATGATGTAGGTAGGGTCCCAGAAGAACATACGTTCACCCCCAACTGCCAGCATTGTAACATAGGGTCCGGCCGGCCTACGCGGGCGCGCGGGGCGCGGCGCCGGCGAGCACGACGCCGGGCTCCAGATCGCGGCCTCGGGCATACGCGGCGGCGCTCATCCGGCGCCCCGCGGCCGGCTGCACCTCGTGCACGTGCACCACGCCCTCGCCCGCGGCCACCGCAAGCGGGGTACGGTCGTCCGCCGGCACGCGCAGCACCGTTCCCGGCGCCGCCGGCCCACCGACCACCATGGTGCCGGCGCCAGCGTCTCCCTGGGCCGCGGTCGCCCGCCAGATCTTGAGCTCGTGACCCCTCAGAAAGGTAAACGCTCCCGGCCACGGATCGCACGCCCGCACCAGGTTGACGATCACGGCGGCCGGCCGCCCCCAGTCGATCCGGCCCTCTTCCCGCATAAGGCGCGGCGCCCAGGTCGCGCGCGCGTGATCTTGCGGCAGGCGCGGCGCGCGGCCGGCCTCGATGAGCCGCAGCGCCTCGGCGAGCAGCGCGGCCCCCTCTCCCGCGAGCCGCGCGGTGAGGGTCCCCGTCGTGTCCTCGGGCCCGATCGGCACGGTTTTCTGGAGGATGATGTCCCCGGCGTCGAGCTCTTCGGACAGGTAGAGAATCGTGACGCCCGTCTCGATGTCGCCCGCCGCGATGGTCCGTGGGACCGGCGCGGCCCCGCGGTACCGCGGCAGCAGCGACGGGTGTACGTTGACGATGCCGTGCGGCGGGATCGCGAGGACTTCCGGCGGCACCAGCCGCCCGTAGGCCACGAGCACGCCGACGTCGGGGGCGAACGCGCGCAGCCGCGCGAGGAACGCCGGGTCGCGCAGGGACGCGGGCTGCAGCACGTCGAGCGCGTACTCGTTGGCCGCCCGCGCGACGGGCGGCGGCTCCACGCGGAGGCCGCGGCCGCGCGGCTTGTCCGCGCGCGTGACGACGGCGGCCACCTCACCGACCGCCAGCACCGCGTCGAGCGACGGCACCGCGAACTCGGGCGTGCCGAAGAAGACGATCTTCACGGCTTTGATTTCATGCTGGCCGGACGCGGGTCGTCCGGCACCGCGTCGCCGGAGACGTGGATGTCGGCCGCCGAGGCCGCGCTCTCCGGCGCGACCTCCGTCGCTTCCCCGCCCGCCGGCCGCAGCGTCTTCGGATCGCGCACGCGGTCGGTGAACAGCACTCCGTCGAGATGGTCGATCTCGTGCTGGAGCACGCGCGCGAGCAGGCCCTGCGCGTCGACCGTGATGTAGCGGTTGCGGCGGTTGCGGGCCCGGACGGCGACGCGGGCGGACCGCGGCACGTCGCCGAGCAGTCCGGGAATGCTGAGGCACGCCTCGGTGCCGGTGACCTCGCCTTCCTGCTTCAGCACCTCGGGGTCCACGAGCGCGAGACGGCGATCCTCGACCTCGATGACTATCACGCGCCGTCCGACCCCCACCTGCGGTGCCGCCAGCCCCACGCCCCTGGCGTGCCGGAGCGTTTCAAACATCTGGTCGATGAGCGTGCGGACCTCCCGCGTGACGCCCCGGACCGGCTGCGCCCGCCGGCGCAGGATCCCGGCGCGCGGACTGTCCACGGTCACGATCTCGAGGGCGCGCGCGGAGGCGCGTTCGTCCGTCATACGATTTCCAGCGGATCGACGTCGACGATGAGCCGCGCGCCCGCGGGCGGCACGACCTCCGCCACGATCGCGCGCGCCCCGTCGCGCACCGCCGCGGGGTCGGACCCCCTCAGGACGCACTGCACGCGGGTCCCTCCGGACCCCCGGAGCGGCGCCGGGCCGAGCACGTCGAGCCGGTGTGCGCGCGCGGCGGCGGCGACGCGTTCGGCGAGCGCCCGGGCGGGCGCGGGCGCGCCGGACTCCGCCACGACGCGCACGAGGCGCGCATACGGAGGATAGCCGAAGCCCCGGCGCGCCGTCAGTTCCTCATCGTAAAATGCCGTGTCATGTCCCGTCGCGATCGCGCGCATCACCGGATGATCGGGCACGCGCGTCTGCAGCACGGCTTCCGGCGCCGGTCCCGTGCCGGACGGCGGAAGGTTCATCGCCGGCGGCGGCTGATCCGCCGGCGGGTGCGCCAGTTCGATCGCGGCGCGCAGCCGCTGCAGCGTCCGCTCCGCGGCGCGAAAGTCCGGAAGGTACATCGGCCCGTCGGCGTCGATCACGCCCACGAGCGTCGGCCGCGCCCGGTGCGCCCGCAGCCGCGCGACGGTCCCGACCAGCAGCCGGACCCGGCCGCCGGCGAAGTCCCGAACGAGATGATCCGCGCCGCGCGCCGTGTCCGCGTCGAGACGCGCGATTCGCAGCGCCGGGAAGAGACGGCGGACGATCTCCTCGACGCGCTTCGTCCCCGCGCCGACGCCGCGGAGGTTCACGCCGCCGCACCGCGGACAGACGTCGGGGGCCCGGCCGGTGCGTCCACAGACGCGGCAGCGCAGCGTGCCGTCCTCGCGATCGTAGGCCATTGCAATGTCGCACGCCGGACAGCGCACGGCGGTCCCGCACTCGCGGCAGAGCAGGACGCGGGCGTAGCCCGTCTGCTGCGCGACGACGGCGACGCTGCCGCGCGCGCGGAGATGGCGCGTGATCGCCTGCACGAGGGCCCGGCTCAAATAGCCGACGTGGCCGCGCTGCTGCTCCGCGCGCATGTCCACCACCGTCACGGCGGGGGCCGGGCGGCGCGGGGGTACGTGGACGGTCGACAGCTCGCCGGCCGCGGCGGCCGCGTAGGTTTCCACGGACGGCGCGGCCGAGCCGAGCACCAGCCGCGCGCCCTCGAGCCGCGCGCGCGCGCGCGCGACGTCGCGGGCGTGATAGCGCGGCGCCGACTCGGACTTGTACGCCTCGGCCTGTTCGTCGTCGACAACGATCAATCGAAGACAGGGCAGCGGCGCGAACAAGGCCGACCGCGTGCCGACCACCACATCGACCGCGCCGTCGCGGATGCGGGCCCAGACCGCGCGGCGATCGCGGGTCGTGAGGTCCGAATGCAGCGCACCGACGGCGGCGCGGCCGCGCAGCCGTTCGACCAGCGGCGGCACGTCCACGATCTCCGGCACCACGGCGAGCGCGCGCCCGCCGGCGTGTACCGCGGCGGCCACGGTCTCTTCGATCCAGTCCGATCGCGCCTCGACATCGCCGAGGAGCAGCGTGGCGCGTGCGGCCGCGGGCGCGGCCGCCTCTACGGCCGGGACGGGCGCGCCGGCGAAGGACGGCCGCGGCGCCTCGCGGATCTGGACGAGACCGGCGGCGGCGAGACGCCGGAGCACGACCCGCCCGCCGCCGGAAGCCAGGTCGGACGCGGGAACCCCCTCCGGCGCGGCGGTCACCGCGGCCAGCATCGCGGCCTGCCGCCGGCCGAGCCGCGACGGCAGCGGCCGCGCGGGATTTCGGAGCACCACCCGCGGCCGGGACGGCGCCGGCTCCCGGAAGACCTCCGGCGGCACCAGGCACTCCACGGCGTCCCGCAGCGAAGACAACGTCTCGCCGGCGATCTCACGGGCGAGGCGGAGCAGCGCCTCCGAAAACATCGGCGCCCCATCGGGAAGGTCGATCACGTCCCGCATCGCATGCCCGTCCCCGGCCGGCACGGGACCGCACGGCCTGACCGCCAGCACGACCCCCCACACGCGGCGCGCCCCGAGAGGCACCAGCGCGCGCACGCCGGCGGCGGCGAACGGCCGCAGGGCGTCGGGGACGCGGTAGGTCAGCGGGCGGTCGGCAAGGCGGGCCGCGCCCGCCACCAGAACATCGACGCAGAGATCCGTGCCCGGAAGACTCTCCGGCGAGTCCGGGGGGCGGCTCGCCGGCGTCGACAGCAGGGTCCCCGGCCGCCGGTCGGCCGGCACGAACGCGTTCGTGGGTCCGACCTCCTCAGCGTTTCTCCGCGAGAATCGCGGCGACGGCCTCGACGATCGCCTCCGGCTCGGTCATGCGGCCCAGTCCGACGCGGCCCGAGGCCAGCACCCCCTGCTCCGGCCCGACCACGTGAACGCCGCGGGCGCGCAGGCGGGCGAGATTCTCCTGGACCGCCGGGGCCTGCGCCATCGCGTCGCTCATCGCCGGCGCGACCACGACCGGCGCCCGGGTGGCGAGCACCGTCGCCGAGACGGGGTCGTCGCCGAACCCGCCGGCCAGCCGCGCGAGCAGATCGGCGGTCGCCGGCGCCACGAGCACCAGATCCGCCCGCTCGCCGAGGGCGACGTGGGGCTCCTCCCAGGGCAGGCCGCCGGCCCACATGTCCGCCACGACCGGCTGCTGCGAGAGCGCGCGGAACGTCAGCGGCGTCACAAACCGCGCCGCCGCCGGCGTCATCACTACGAAGACCTCGGCGCCGCGCTCCCGCAGCCGGCGTACGACGACCGCGGCCTTGTACGCGGCGATGCTGCCGGTGACGCCGAGGACGATTGTCCGGCCGCGCAGCGACTCCGCCACTTACAACCGGCGGCCGGAGCGCTCGCCGCGGAGCGCGCGCGCGAGTCCGGCGATCGCGTGCGTGATGTCTTCCGGGCCCCAGAGCGACGTGTCGAGGATGAGATGGTAGCGGCTCAGGTCGCCGAGATCGATCCGGTACAGCGCCGCGTAGCGCCGGCGTTCGCAGTCCTCGCGATTGTCGACGTCGGCCCGCGCCGCGTCGATCGGCATGCCGTCGCGGGCGGCGACACGGCGCGCCCGCACCTCCGCGGGCGCGCGCAGCCAGACGCGTACGTCGCCGTCGACGAGCCAGCCGCTCAGCCGGCTCTCGATGACGATGTCACCGGCGCGCGCTTCCGTCACCTGGGCCTGGTCAATTGCGCGGTCGATCGAGGGATCCTCTTCGGCCTGGCGGCCGAGCGCGGCGAGTGTGATGCCGCGGCGGCGGGCCTCCTCCCGGAAGATCTCACCGCTGGATAGATACCGGAGCCCGAGGGCCCGCGCCAGCTCGCGCGCCACGGTGCTCTTGCCCGCGCCGATTTCGCCGCTTACGGTGACAATCATTCGCCGGCCACCGGTTCCTCTTCGATCTCCTCGTCCTCTTCCTCGACGGCCTCCTTGCTCGTGAACCGGTGCGCGACCGTCTCGGGCTGAACCGCCGAGAGCACGACGTGTCCGCTGTCGGTGATCACGACCGCGCGCGTCCGCCGGCCGTACGTCGCGTCGATGAGAATGCCCTTGTCGCGGGCCTCCTGGATGATCCGTTTGATCGGCGCGGAGTCCGGACTCACGATGGCGATGATGCGGCTGGCCGCCACGATGTTGCCGAACCCGATGTTGATGAGCCGCGTATCCATGGCCGCCCCGTCCTCCGCCGTCACTCGACGTTCTGAATCTGTTCCCGCAAACTCTCCAGCTCGCCCTTGATGGCGATCACGTGCCTGGTGATCTCGAGATCGTTCGCTTTGCTGCCGATCGTGTTGGCCTCCCGGCCGATTTCCTGAACGATGAACTCCAACGTCCGGCCGATGGCGCCGGGGCCCGCCAGCGTCGTGCGAGACTGCGCGAGGTGGCTGCGGAACCGCGTCAGCTCCTCGGTGATGTCCGAACGGTCGGCAAACAACGCCACCTCCGTGGCGAGCCGGCCCGGATCGACCGCAACCGACCCGGCGAGCTCCTGAACGCGGCGCTCCAGCCGGGCGTGATAGTCCTCGACTACCGCGGGGGCCCGCGCCGCGATCGCCTCGGCGACGCCCTCCATCCGCGCCAGGCGGGCGAGCAGGTCGGCGCTGAGACGGGCGCCCTCGGCCTCCCGCATCGCCACCAACTTCTCGAGCGCGGCGCCGACGCCGCTTTCGACGGCCGGCCACGCCGCCTCCACATCGGCCTTCTCGTCCTCGATCTTGACGAGGTCGGGCAGCGACAGGAGCAGCGAAAGGTCGACCGTACCGGACACCGGCAGCGCCTGTCGCAGGCCGTCCAGGGCACTTATGTAGGCCTTGGCGAGCTCCGTGTCGGTCTTGACCGTACGCGGCCGCCGGCCGTAATCGTCCCGCACGACGACGACGTCCACCCGGCCCCGCAGTACCCGGCTCTGGACGAGGGCGCGGATCCGGTCCTCGAGTTGGGACAGGTCTCGGGGCGTCCGGACCACCACCTCGCAGAACCGGTGGTTAACCGACCGGACCTCGACTCCGTAGCGGCCCGCGCCGGCAATGATTTCTCCGGCTCCGAATCCCGTCATGCTGCGCGCCACGGTCAGGAAGTCCGGCATGGCGCGGCGAATCTCCTTCTTGCTCGTCCGCACGCGTTCGGACGCGATCTTTCGACGCACGGCCGGCTGGGCCTACGGCGTGCGCCAGTACGCCCCGGCATCGACCAGGGCTCGGCCCGGAGGCTCGATCGTTGGCCACCGTCCCACCACCGGCCCTCGACGCATTGTCCCTCGCCGCGATTGCGGCGGACCTGAACGCGTACGCCGGTCACCGTCTGGCGGGGGTGCGGCAGCCCGATCCGCAGACGATCGTGCTCGGTTTACGCGACGGACGGCGAACAGAGGACGTATTTTGCTCGATTCATCCCCAGGCGGCGCGACTCCATCTCGGGGCGCCCCGCATCGCCGGCGAGCGGCTCGGATCGTTTGGCCTGCTGCTGCGCAGCCGCCTCATCGATGCGCATCTGACCCGCGTCGCGCAGCCGCCGTTTGAACGCATCCTCTACCTCGAGTTGGACACTCTGGACGGTGCGCACACGCTGGTCGCCGAGCTCATGGGCCGGTACAGCAACCTCATTCTCGTGCGCGGCGCCGGCGCGTCCGGCGTGGTGGTGGGCGCGCTGAAGATCGTGACAGAACAGATGTCGCGGCGATCGGTCACCCCGGGCCGTCCGTACCGCCTGCCGCCCGCCGACCGGCCGCACCCCGATGCGATCGAGCCGGAGACGCTCGCGCCGCTGCTGACCGGCGAGCGGCCGGTGTGGCGCGCCCTCGCCCAGGGGGTGCTCGGGCTCGGACCCGTGCTCGCGCACGAGGCGGCGCTTCGCGCGGGCGTCGATCCCGACGTCCCGGCCGCGCACGCCGCCCCCCACGCCTCCGCGATCGCCGAAGTGATCAAGGCGCTGGCGGGCGCCTTTCGCGCGGCGCAGTTCGCCCCGACGCTCTACCTCCGCGACGGACGTCCGGCCGCCTTTGCGGCCCTCCCGCTCCGCGTGTACGCGGCGCTCGAAGCGGCTCCGGTCGAGACGATGAGCGAGGCGGTGCGCCGCTACTACGAGGCGGCGGCCGGCAGTACGGTGCTCGAAGAACGGCGGCGCGCGCTTGCGGCGGCCGTCGCCGCTTCATTTCGGCAAACGGAGCGGGCGCTCGAGGCGAACCGCGCGGCGCTCAGGGAGAGCGAGGCGGCCGAGCGCTTCCGGGTCTTCGGCGAGCTGCTCCTGACGTACGGACGCGACGTACCTTCCGGCGCCGCGTCGGTATCCGTTCCCGATCACACGGCGGCGGGGACCGCGGTCGAGATCCCGCTCGATCCCGCCCTCGGCCCGGTGGAGAATGCGCAGCGGTATTTCCGACGGTACACCAAAGCGCGCGCGGCGGCGTCGGCGATTCCGTCCCGCATCGCCACGCTGGAGGCGACGGCGGTCGCGCTGCGCGAAGCGGCGATGCACATCGAAACGGCGGCCACCGCCGACGATCTCTACGAAGTGCACACCGATCTCGTCGCGCGGCGTCTCGTGCGCCGGCCGCCGCGCACACGCCCGGCGGCGCGCTCTGGGCCGCGGCGGTTCGCGGGGCCCGACGGGGCGGTCATCATCGCGGGCCGCAGCTCGCGCGAGAACGACCACGTCACGTTTCACGTCGCCGGGCCGGACGATCTATGGCTGCACGCGCGGGCGATCCCCGGCGCGCACGTCGTCCTCAAGACGCCGGGGACGCCGAGCGAGTCGTCGGTGACCGCGGCGGCGCAGGTGGCCGCGTATTACAGCGAGGGCCGGCAGGCGGCGCAGGTCGCGGTCGACGTGGTGCCGCGCCGGCAGGTGCGCAAGGCGCGCGGCGCGCCGCCGGGGGCCGTCATTTACGAAGGCGAGCGAACGCTGCGGGTCAGCCCGGCGCTCCCGCCGGATGCGCGCTAGCGATTACACAGGTTCTTCGATCACGACCTCGTCGACGCCGTCGATCTCCCTGAGGCGCACGGCCACCTGTTCGCGCGAAGACGTCGGGAGGTTCTTGCCGACGTAGTCGGGCCGGATCGGCAGCTCGCGGTGGCCGCGGTCGACCAGCACCGCGAGCTGGATGCCGGAGGGCCGGCCGCGGTCGATCAGCGCGGCGATCGCCGCGCGGACCGTGCGGCCGGTGTAGAGCACGTCGTCGACGAGGACGATCGGCCGGCCCGCGATCGGAAACGGCAGGCGCGTATCGGCTTCCGCCGACGCGGGGCGCGTCTCGCGGTCGTCGCGGTAGGCGCTCACGTCGAGCGTGCCGACGGGAATCTCGGCGCCTTCCGCCGCGGCGATCGCGGCCGCCAGCCGCTCGGCGAGGTGCACTCCGCGGCGCTGGATCCCCACGAGCGACAGCCCCGCGGCGCCCTTGTTGCGCTCGACGATCTCGTGCGCCATGCGGGTTATCGTCCGCCGGATCGTCTCCTGATCCATGACCCGCGCCTTTTCCCGCCGCTCCACGCTTCGCGCCACCTCCGCGGCCCTATCCTTCGCTTCCGGGCGGAACGTCCCCCGTCTGACGCAGGTCCGGCCGCGATCCGGCGGCCTCCTGCCCCGCCTCGGCGCGCAACCGCGCAAGAAGGCGCGCGATGTCACCCGGCAGCGGCGCCGTGCACGTCACGCGCCGCCCGGTGCGCGGGTGCGTGAATTCGAGGCGCGCGGCGTGGAGCGCCTGCCGCGTGATCTCCGGACCCCCCGGCCCGCGCCGCGGACCCAAGCGGGCGCGGCCGTAGACCGGATCGCCGAGCAGCGGATATCCGGCGTGCGCGAGATGAACACGAATCTGGTGCGTACGCCCGGTCTCGAGCCGGCACGCCACGAGCGTCGCGTCCCGGAACCGCTCGAGCACGGTGTAGTGTGTGACCGCGTGGCGGCCCGCCGGCACCACCGCGATGCGGGTCCGCTGCACCGGATGCCGGCCGAGGGCGGCCGTGACGGTCCCCTCGTCGCGGCGCACGCGGCCGCGCACGACGGCGAGGTACGTCCGCTGCGCCGTGTGCGCCTTGAACTGCGCGGCGAGCGCGCGGTGCGCCGCGTCGGACTTCGCCACAACCAAGAGGCCCGACGTGTCCTTGTCGAGACGGTGGACGATGCCCGGCCGCAGCTCTCCGCCGATCCCCGCGAGGTCGCGGACCGCCGACAGGAGCGCGTTGACGAGCGTGCCCGACGGATGGCCGGGCGCGGGATGAACGGTCAGTCCGGCCGGCTTGTTCACGACGAGGAGATCCGCGTCTTCCAGCACGATGTCGAGCGGGATCGCCTCGGGATGCACGCCGGACGGTGCGGGCAGAGGTACGGTGATCTCCACCGCCTGGCCGCGCCGCACCCGGAACGCCGGCTTCCGCGGTCGTGCGTCCACGCTGACGCGCCCCTCGACCGCCAGCTGCGCGATGCGGGATCGCGAAAGCGACGGCACGTGCGCGGCGACCACGACATCGAGCCGGCGGCCGTCGTCGGCCGCGGCCGCATCGAACCGGTGGACCGTTGGACCGGCTTCTATTTCATGGTGGCCGGCCGAAGACCGGCCGGCACTAAGCCCGGCCCTGCTCACCGGAGTCGGACTGCGCGGGAGCGCCGCCCGCGTCCCCAAGATCGGACGCCGTTTCCATATCCGCCGCCTCGGCGGGCTCGGTTTCCGCGGGACGCCGGCCGAGCGCGAACCAGATCGCCGGCGAGACCACGGCGACAAGGAGACTCAGCGCCTGGGCGATCGTGAACGGCCCGACGGTGCGCGGGCTGTCCATGAACACCTCGACCACCGTCCGCGCGATGCCGTAGAGGCCGAGATACGCCCAAAACACACGCCCGGGGGCGTGCGGACGGCCCACGGCCGGCTGCACGATCGCCAAGATGATGACAGATGCGAGCATCAGGTACAGCTGCGTCGGATGCCGCGCCTCGCCGAAAAGGGTGACCGCCCACGGCACGGACGCGGCGCGCCCGTAGTTGAGGCCGTACAGCAGCGTGCCGATCATCGCGATCGCGTAGCCCAGCGCGAGTCCCGGCGCCGCGGCGTCGGCCAGCCATCCGAGGCTCCACCCGCGGCGGCGGCTGTACAACCACGCGACCAACGCGCCGCCCGCGAGCGCCCCGTAGTACGCGAGTCCGGCGTCTCTCCAGATCGTGAACACGCGCGCCCAGTCGGCGGCGAAGTCGCGAATGTTGACGAGGACGTACCCGATACGCGCGCCGATCACGCCGCCGATGATCGAGTAGAGGCTCAGGTCGAGGATCTCCCCGCCATCCCACCCCCACCGCGACGTCCGTGTCCGCAGCAGCAGAATTCCCGCGACGAACGCCACCAGCAGGAACACGCCGAACGACGACACGGGAAACGGCCCGATCTGGAAGAGCACGGGCTTCATCCGTCACCTCCGTTCGCGGAGCAGTGCCAGGACGAGCAGCCCGGCCCCCACGACGATGGCGGAATCCGCCACGTTGAATACCGGCCAGACGTGAACGTCGAGGTAATCGATGACGTATCCAAAGCGCAGCCGCTCGACCACGTTTGCGGCGGCGCCCCCCAGCACCAGGCCGAGCCCCCACCGGACGGCGGCGGTCCGTGGCCAAGCGTCCTTATTGTAGAGGGCCACCGCGAGAACGGTCAAGGCGAGCACCACGATCGCCGCCGGCGGCAGGCCGCGCAGGAGACTGAAGGCGATCCCGGTGTTTGATACCAGCGTGAGCGAGAGGACCCCCGGAATGACGACCCGTTCAACGCCCGGGGCCAAATGCGCGCGCGCCGCCGCGCCGGCGGCGAGCCCGCCGCCGCACGCCAGGATGAAGCCGGCGGCGCCGGCCGCCCGTGCGCCGGCGGGCCGGTGCACCGCCGTCCGGCCGCGAACCCGTCGTCTGTTCAGCGCATCGCGCTGCGCAGCCGCTCTTCGCGCTCCTTACATTTGATGCACAGCCGCGTGTAGGGAATGGCGCGGAGGCGGTTCGCGTCGATCAGCCGGCCGCAGCCGTCGCAGACCCCGTACGTCCCGCTGCGGCCGCGGCGCAGGGCGTCTTCCACCATCTGCAGCATGCCCTGCACGCTGCTCTCCAGCGCGAGGCCCTTTTCCCGCTCGAACGTCTCCGTGGCCACGTCGACGAGATCGTCATCGTAGCTGCCCGAGACGTCCGCGACCGGCTTCTCCTCCGTCTTGACCTGGTGCTGCTCCATCTCCGTGAGTTCCTGACGGAGGCGGCGGCGCTCGTCCGTGAGGCGGCGCATGTACGGCTCGAGCCGCGTACCCGACAGGCCGCGGGCGCGGACGATCGGCTTCGGCGCCGGCTCCGGCGGAACGGCCGGGGCCACGGCGCGTGCGCGCCGGGCCGCCGGCTTCTTCGCTTCGACCAGGACGTTTTTGCTCCGCCCGCGCGCCGCGGTGTTATCGGCGCCGCGGGCCCGCGCGGCCGCGGTTTGGGGACGCCGGGACCCCGTCTTCCGCGGGGCACGCGCGCGGGCCGCCGCGGTTGCGCGGGCAGGTTTTTTGGGAGAACGACGTGCGCGCATTCAGTGCCTCCTGACCGGGCCGGGCGACGCCCCGATACTGCCTTGCGAACGCTCCTGCCCCGAGTGATATTCCCCGAAGCCTTCCCGGATCGCGGCCCGTGCCAAAATCTCCGTGCCGTCCAGCACCGGAACGGCGAGGTCGTCCGGACCCAGGATCACGGGCACTTCCGTACAGCCGAGCACGATCGCGCCGGCCCCCGCGCGCACGAGCGTCTCCGCCGCCGCGCGGATCCGGCCGCGCACCGCGGAGCCGGTGTCGCCGGCCTTCACCGACTCGATGGCCTCGGACACCACCCGCTGGCCCTCGGCGTCGGGGACCAGGACCTCGATACCCCGCCGGCCCAACGCGGCATGATAGCGGCGCTGCCGCACGGTCCCGGCCGTGGCCAGGAGGCCCACCGAGGCCGGCGCCGGGCGCAGGGCTGCGGCCACCGCGGCGACCTCTTCCATAATATCCAGCACCGGCACGCCCGGTACCGCCCCCCGGATCTGGTCCAAGAACGCGTGGGCCGAATTGCAGGGCATCACGAGGATTTCCGCCCCGGCCGCAACGAGCCGCCGCGCGGTCTCGATCAGGAGCGGCGTGGGGTCGGGCCCCCGGCCCTCGATCGCGGCCGTGCGGTCCGGGATCTCGGTGTTGCTGTCAATCAGGACGTGGAGGTGCTCCTGATCGGTCGCCGCCGGCGTGCCGCGCACGACGCGAAGGTAGAAATCCGCCGTGGCCAGCGGCCCCATCCCTCCGATCACCCCGATGGTGCGCCGCGCCGCCGCGCCGCTCATCGCGCCGGTCCCGGCTTCGTGCCGCGCACGACCTCCGGCCGCGCCGCGGCCTCCTGCCGTGCGATCCCGAGCGTGACCGTGTGCGAATCCAATCGCACGGATTTCGTGTGCGCCGCGCCGGCCGGCACGCCCGCGACGGCGGAGGTCGCCAGGACCTCGCGCAGGATCGTCTCGCCGTGCTTGCGGATCAGATCCGGCAGCCGGTCGTCGCCGTCGTAGTAGAGCGTGATCCGGTCGGCGATCTCGAGCCCCGCTTCCTTGCGCATCTGCTGCACCTGATGGACGAGCTCGCGCGCGAGTCCCTCCAGCGCGAGATCCTCCGTCACCGTGGTGTCGAGGACGACCCACGCGCCGCTCTCGCCCGCGCCGGCGCGGCCCTCGGGCCACCGCATCCGCACGTCCACCTCGGCGCGCTCGAGCACGATCTCCTCGCCCTCCGGCATGCGCACGCGGTACGGCTCGCCTTCCGGCGTCTGCTCGACGAGTACCTGGCCGTGGGCCCGCAGGGCGTCCGCGATCGCGGTGATGCGCCCGCCGAACTTCGGACCGAGCAGATCGAATCGCGGCCGGACCTCGAGACGGCCGAGGTCTCCGAGAGACCCGGCGAACCGCACCTCGCGCACGTTCAGTTCGTCCTTCAACAGCTCGATGAGCTCGAGACGGCCGGCCACCGTGCCTGACCGGTCGAGCAGCGTAGCGGACGCGAGCGGCTGCCGCACCTTGATCCGGGCCTCGTTTCGCGCGGCGCGTCCGAGATAGACGAGATGGCGCGTCTCCTGCATCCCCTGCTCGAGCTGAGGGTCCCGCGCCGCCTCGTCCGGCACCGGCATCGGGCACAGGTGCACGCTCTCCGCCGCCCGCGCGTCCACCGCGCGCACGAGATTCTGGTACAGCGCCTCTGTGAGAAACGGCACGAAGGGCGCCAGCACGCGCGACAGCGTGACGAGGACCTCGTACAGCGTCTCGTACGCGGCCTGCTTGTCGGCGTCGCCCTCGGACTTCCAGTAGCGGCGGCGGCCGCGCCGGACGTACCACAGCGACAGATCGTCCACGAACCGCTCGATCGGCCGCGCCGCCCCGGCGACGTCGTAGGCGTCGAGCCGGGCCCGGACGGTGGCGACCACGTCCGCGAGCCGCGACAGAATCCACCGGTCGAGGAGCGACGGCGGCGCTCCCGCTCTGGCGCCGGGCCTCCAGCCGTCCAGGTTCGCGTAGGTCACGAAGAACGCGTAGACATTCCACAGCGGCAGGATGAAGCGCCGGCGGACCTCGTCGCCCGGGCCGTAGCCGAAGTTGACGTTCTGGGCCGGGTTCTGCAGCGCGTAGAGCCAGCGGATGACGTCGGACCCCATCCGCTCCGCGGCGTCGTTGAACTCGATCATGTTGCCCCAAGACTTGTGCATCTCACGCCCGGTCTCGTCGCGCACCATCGCGTGCCCGAGGCACGCGAGGAACGGCGGCCGGTTCTCGAGCACGGTGCTCATCACCAGCATCGAGTAGAACCAGTTGCGGTACTGCCCCGGGAACGCCTCGGTGATGAAGTCGGCCGGGAACCACTCCCGCCACTTAGCGGGGTCCCGGCGGTAGAACATCGTCGAAAACGGCACGATGCCGGCGTCGAGCCAGGGGTTGCCGACGTCCTGGATGCGCGAGACGACGGCGCCGCACTTTTGGCAGCGGATCTTGACCGCGTCGACCCACGGCCGGTGCGGCGTGTGACCCTCGAAGGCGTCCCAGCCTTCGACCGCGCGCGTTTTGAGCTCGTGCTCGCTGCCGATGACCTCGAAGGTCTCGCACGCCTTGCACTCGTAGATCGGCAGCGCGAGCCCCCAGTACCGCTTCTTGCTGATCATCCAGTCGTGCATGTTGCGGAGCCAGTCGAGCTCCCGCTCGAGCCCGAACTCGGGAATCCAGGTGATCTGGCGCGTCACGGCCATCATCGGCTCGCGCAGCGAGTCCATCGCGATGAACCACTCGTCGACGAGGCGGAAGACGAGCTCGCTCCCGCACCGCCAGCACATCGGGTAGCGGTGCGTGTACTCGTCGGCGCGATACAGGAGACCCCGCTGCTCCAGGTCGTCCTTGATCAGCGAGGCGACCTCGTAGACGTGCCGGCCGGCGAGCCGTCCAAACGACTCCGTAAAGATCCCAAACTCGTCGATCGGGGCGAGCACGTCGAGGCCGTGCGCCTTGCCGAGCGCGAAGTCTTCGGCGCCCGCGCCGGGCGCGATGTGGACGAGCCCGGTGCCTTCGGTCGCGGTGACGTCCGTCCACGGGATGACGCGGTGGACGACGCCCTGCTGCGCCGGGAGATCGTCAAACGGCCCTTCGTAGGTCCACCCGACGAGGTCGCGCCCGGGCAGCTCCCGCACGACCGAGACTTTTGGACGGCCGGCCGTCACGGCGTCGAGCCGGTCCTTGGCGACGTAGTAGCTCGCCCCGTTGCGCTCCTTGACCTGAACGTAGGTGAGCTCCGGGTGCACGGCGACGGCGACGTTGCTCGTGAGCGTCCAGGGCGTCGTCGTCCAGACCAGGAGATACTCCCCGGTCCGGCCGGCGACCGGCAGGCGCGCCGTGAGGCTGAGGTGCGTCACGTCCTGGTAGCCTTCGGTGACGATCTCGTGCTCGGAGATGCCGGTGCTGCACCGCGGGCACCAGGGCATCACGTCGTGGCCTTTGTAGACGAGGCCGCGCTCCCAGCACCGCTTCAGGAAGAGCCAGATGCTGTAGTTGTTCTCGTCGGACATCGTGTAGTACGAGTCGTCCCAGTCCATCCAGTAGCCGAGCCGGATCGACTGCTGCGTCTGCACGCCGGCGTACCTCAAAACCCGCGCCTTGCAGCGCTCGACGAATTCCGCGATCCCGTACTGCTCGATGTCCCGCTTGCTCTTGAATCCGAGCTCCTTCTCGACTTCGACCTCGACCCACAGGCCCTGGCAGTCGAAGCCGTTCTGGTAACGCTGCCGGTGGCCGAGCATCGTGTGGTACCGGCAGAACAGGTCCTTGTACGTCCGGCCCCAGGCGTGGTGCACGCCCATCGGATTGTTCGCGGTGATCGGCCCGTCGAGAAAGGACCAGCGCGTCGCGGCGGCGCGGTTCTTCGCGAGGTAGCGGGCCAGGATGCCTTCCCGCGTCCACCAGTCCAGAATCGCACGCTCTTGCGCCGGAAAATCCGCGCGCGGATCGACAGGCTGAAATGCCATCGAGCAACTCCTCCGATTCAGGACAGCTCTACGACAGCGGTGCGGAATGACAAAACCCCGTCCGGCAAGGGACGGGGTCACCGTGGTACCACCCTCGTTCCGGGCCCCTGCGGGCCCGGCACTCGTTCGGATCGGCGCTCGGCTTATGGCGCAGCCGGAACGCCCGGTCCGAATCCCGTTATCGGGGGATACCGGCGGGGCCTCGGAATCTGTCCCTGGACCTCGCACCTCGGGAGGCGATCGCTGCCGCCGGCACCGCACCGGCTTTCACCCGACCCGTTCGCGGGTCATCCGGCTCGCTTTGCGGTCCGCGCGGCGGCGGTCCCCCGTCATCGCGTATTCCCGGGGATTCTAGCACACGCCGGGGAGGAGCGTCAAATAAGGGGCGCGGCCGCCTCCGCCGGGCTCTTGGCCCCACGCTCCGCGGCCGTGATGCGGCGGCTCCCGAACGACGGGAGGCCGACGCCGCGGTGCTCCGTCTTCATCCACTCGATCCGTCCGGTAAACACGCTGCGGACGAACCGGTAGAACGCCAGAGGCAGCGTGACGATCTGGTGCGTCGCGAAGAGCATGTACCGGGCCGAGGTGAGGACCACGCCGAGGGGGGTGCGGGCCCGCTCGACCGCGATGCCGATCACGGTGGAGAGCATGATCACGATCCAGTAATACGCGTACCACGGCTGGTCGTGCGCCACCGGGAACGCGTTCAGCACCGAGAGCCGGTGGGACGCGAGGTTCAGGATCCAATCCTCCACGAGAAAAAGGTAGCTCGCCAGCATCGAGAGCGCCAGCACGAGTGATCCCGAGAGAAAGACGAGAAAATCGAGCCGCTTCCGCCACGGCACCGGCGCCCGCAGCATCGCGCCCGCGTACTCGAACAGGCACCCCAGCGAGCCCTCCGACCACCGGGTGCGCTGGTGCACGAGCGCCCGCCAGGTGGCGACGGCTTCCTCCCACACCACCACGTCCTCGCAGTAGTGGACGGTCCAGCCGCGCAGCGCGTAGCGCACGGACAGGTCGATGTCCTCGGTGAGGGCGTCCTCGTTCCAGCCGCCCACGGCCTCGAGCGCGTCGCGGCGCGTCACGAGGCCGTTGCCGGTGAGGATCACGGCGCCGCCGATGCGGTGCCGGCTGCGCTGGGTGAGCGTCTGGAAGACGAAGTAATCGTCTTCCTGCGCGCGCATCAGGAGGCTGCCCCGGCCGTCGTACACCAGCTTCCGGGCCTGCACGCCGGCGACGCCCGGCCGCGCGAGGTGCGGAATCAGCCGCGCGAGAAAATCCGGCGCGACCCGCGCGTCGGCGTCGAAGACGCAGATGGCCTCGCCGCGCGCCGCGGCGAGCCCGACGTTGAGGGCCACGGCTTTGCCGACGCCGTCCTCGACGGACGGGCGCACAACCGTAAACGCGAGCTCGCGGCGCAGGGCGTCGAGGACCTGTCCCGTCCGGTCCGTCGAGCGGTGATCCACCACGATGACCTCGAACGCCGGCGTCCCCGCGGCCTCCCGGTAATCGAGGGCGCACAGACACCGGACCGTATCGGCGATCACGTCCTCCTCGTTGCGCGCCGGGACGATGATGCTGACAAACGGGCGGAATGTCCCGTCGGGGGGCGGCGCTCCGGCGCTCCCCGCGTCGGGCCGCGGCCACACCGCGAAGGCCATCAGCATCGTCCCGTACAGTCCGGTCGCAAAGAAGATCGCGGACAGCCACGTCGCGTCGTGCAGGGCGAGCTGCCGCGCCATGACGGCGCCCCAGGCGATGAGGACCGCGACGGCGAGCGTCTTACGCCGGAACGGCCGCTTCATCGCGCCGCTCCCGCCGCGGCGCCGGCGAGCGCCGCGCGCAGCGTCACGGCGTACGGCGGCCGCAGCACGCCGGCCTCGGTGACGATTGCGGTGATCAGCCGGTGCGGGGTCACGTCGAACGCCGGGTTGCGCACCGCGATCCCGGGGGCGGCCACACGGGTCCCGCCCAGCATCGTCACTTCGTCCGCGGAACGCTCTTCGATCGGGATCACAGTACCCTCCGGGGTCGCGAGGTCGACGGTCGACAGCGGCGCCGCCACGTAAAACGGCAGGCCGTGGGCGTGGGCGAGGACCGCAAGCGCGTAGGTGCCGACTTTGTTCGCCGTATCGCCGTTGGCGGCGATGCGGTCGGCGCCGACGATGACCGCATGGACCTCGCCGGCGCGCATCAGCGTCGCGGCGGCGTTGTCGGTGATCAGCGTCGCCGGAATGCCATGCTGCATGAGCTCCCAGGCGGTGAGGCGCGCGCCCTGGAGCACGGGCCGCGTTTCGCAGGCAACCACCCGGATCCGCCGGCCCTCGTCGTGCGCCTGCCGGAGCACCCCAAACGCGGTCCCCCACCCGCCGGTGGCCAGCATCCCGGTGTTGCAGTACGTCAGGACGGAAGCGCCTTCCGGAAAGAGCGCCGCGCCGTGGGCGGCCATGCGGCGGTTCATCTCGAGATCGGCGCGGGCCATCGCGTGCGCTTCATCCAGCAGGCGTCCCGGCAGACCGCCCGTCTCGGAGGTCGCGTCGGCCGCGGCGAGCATCCGGTCGAGCGCCCACGCCAGGTTCACCGCCGTCGGCCGCGTCGCCCGCAGCCCGGAAGCGGCCATTCGGAGGCGGGCCAGCTGCTCGGTGCGCGACCCGGTCGCGGTGCGCGCGGCCAGCGCAAGGCCGTAGGCCGCGGCGAGGCCGATCGCGGGGGCGCCGCGCACGCGGAGCGCGCGGATCGCGTCAGCGACCTCTTCCCAGGTTGTGCAGCGGCATGACCGAAGATCGTGAGGCAGGGCCGTCTGGTCGATCAGACACAGCGCCCCGCCTTCCCACCACAAGGGGACCTCGGTGCTCATCCCGCGCGGTCTCCGGATCTGGACATCACGCGATGCAGGCGCCTCTCAGTATAGCGAAACGCGCATTCACTCGACCGGAAAGAGCCCCTTGGGCGCCTCCTCCTCGCGGATGTGCTCCGCCGTAATGGACACGTGCGCGGGTGTAAAGAGGAAGATCTCGTCTCCGACACGGTGCGTGTGCCCGTCGAGCGCATAGGCGACTCCGCTCAGGAAATCGACGACGCGCCGCCCCAGGTCCTTGTGCACGTTCCTGAGGTTGAGCACGATCGGCCGGTGTGTTTTGAGGTAGTCGGCCGCGGTCTGCGCTTCTTCATATTGCCCCGGCTCGAGCACCACGATCTCCAAGGACCGCTGAGTATGCAGGCGAAAAATCGGCGCCCGCGGCGGCGCGGTCTCGGCCGGTAATCCTCCTTCCTCATGCTCGCCGAAGCCCAGAAAGTGCCACATCCGTTGCATGACCCGGCCCATGTGTCGCCTCCGGTGTGGGGCGTCCGCTGCTGCGTTTTCTGCTGCGTCTTGCCGGCTATGTCTGGCTGCGGTCAGCAAATATGGCCCGCCCGATGCGGACCATGGTCGCGCCTTCCTCGATGGCCACTTCGAAATCCTCCGACATCCCCATCGACAACTCGGGAAGCGCGGCCCCGAGCACACGTTGTAGATTTTCCCTCAATTCGCGGAGCGCCCGAAACACGGGGCGCACCTCGTCGGGATCGGAGACCGCCGGCGCGATCGTCATCAGTCCGCGCAGTCTCAGCCCCGGCAGGACGGCCGTCCGGCGCACCACCGCCGCCGCCTCCTCCGGCGACGCGCCGTGCTTTTGCGGCTCGCGGGCCACGTTCACTTGAATCAGCACGTCGACGGCCCGCTCCTGCTCCACGGCGCGCCGGCTCAACTCTTCCGCCAGCGCCTCCGAGTCGACGGACTCAAGGACGTCGAACAGCCGCACAGCCTCCTTGGCCTTGTTCCGCTGGAGGCTGCCGATCAAGTGCCAGGACACGCCGGACACGGCCGGAATCTTCTCGCGCGCCTCCTGGACCCGGTTCTCACCGAACGTCCGGAGTCCCAGCGCGGCGGCGTCCCGCACCCGCGCGGCGTCGACGGTCTTGGTCACGGCGACCAGCAAGACGTCGTCGGCACGTCGGCCGCCGCGTTCCGCGGCCGCCCGGATTCGCGCGCGCACATTCGCAATATTGGTTGCAAGATCGGCCATGGAGGCTTCCCGGCGGGCGCTCTATTCGACGAAGTGGAATTATTCCCTTTGGGCTCGTTCGCACAGCCGGATGCACGCCGCCATGCGTCCGGTCTCGCGCGCTCGCCGGTAAGAGAAAAACAGGTCGGGCTCACAGCGCGTGCAGCCGGGCGTCATCTCGATGTGGTCCGGCCGCACCCCCGCGGCGGTGAGCTGCGCGCGAACGGCCGCCCTCAGATCAAGATACCATTTCCCGGGCGACGCCGGCCGCGCGGCCGGCGGCCACCACGGCGCCCCCCGCATCGCCTCGGCGACCGGACGGTCGACCTCGTAGCAGCAGCCGCCGATCGCCGGCCCCACCGCCGCGAGACATCGGGCGGGATCAGACCCGAAGGCCGCTTGGAGACGCGCCACCGCCGCCGGAACCGCCCCGGCGGCGACTCCGCGCCAGCCCGCATGCACGACCGCGGCCGCCGGACGGCCGGGATCCAGCATCAAGACCGGGACGCAGTCCGCGGTGTGGACCGCGAGCCAGACCTCTGGGGACGCCGTCAGGAGCGTATCCACGGCCGGGATGGTCCGGCCGGCGTCGCCGCGGCCGACCACCGCGGCCGCCGCCCCGTGGACCTGCTGCGCCTCCACCAGGCGCCGCGGCTCGGCCCCGAGCGCCGCCGCGACGAGCCGCCGGTTCCGGTCGACCGCCGTGCGCGCGTCGCCCACGGCATAGGAGAGGTTGAGGCTCCGGTAGGGCCCGCCGCTGGTGCCGCCCTGCCGCGTCGTGAACACGGCCCGCACGATGCCCGTCGCTTCGAGCGCATCGGCCCGCAGCACGCCCGCCTGTTTGCTCACACGAGACGTTCGCGGACCACGGCGCTCGCATAGTCCAGCACGGCGACGACCACCGCGATCATCCACAGCGCCGTCGCGGCCTGCGGCCACTGCAGCAGGTTGATGTACTGTTGGAGGACGAACCCGATGCCGCCGCCGCCGACGAAGCCGATCACCGTGCTGAACCGGACGTTGATGTCCCACCGGTAGATCGTAAACGCGATGAACTGCGGCACGATCTGCGGCACCACGGCGTACCGGATGACCTGCAGCGTGCTCGCCCCGGTCGCCATGATCGCCTCGATCGGACCCGTGTCGATGCTTTCGATCGCTTCCGAGTACAACTTGCCGAGCGACGCGATGCTGTGCACCCCGAGCGCCAGCACGCCGGCGAACGGGCCCAGCCCGACCCAGACGGTGAAGATGATCGCGAGCACGAGCGCCTCGATCGAGCGGGTGAGATTGAACACCGTCCGGGTCAGCGCGTAGACCGCGCCGCCGGCCGGCAGATGCCCGGTGAGGTTGCGCGCGCCGAGAAACGACAGCGGCACCGCGAAGATCACGCCCATCGTCGTCCCCATCAGCGCGAGGAACACGGTCTCGACCATCCGGTCGAGCACGATGAGGAGCGTCCGGCTCGGCCGCCACGGACCGTACCCGGTCGTCACCTCGGCGATGATCTGATTGTGGGTGCCTTGGACGTCGGGCGCCGTCACCGCCGCATCGAAGCGGCCCTGCGCATCGGTTCGGAACGAGGCCAGCGGCTGCCGCTGGCCGATCTGATTCTCCCACCACAGCGTCCCGCCGCGGCCGGGGCCGAAACCGTCGCCGTGCACGGTGATGCGCGTGCCGGCCGCGCCGGTAGCGCGCGAGAGGCGAAGCGACGGTCCCGGTCCCGACACGGCCGGGGGCGGCTGTTCGCCTCCATAGTAAAAGGCCTCCGACGCCCGCTGTAAGGTGGGTTCGCGCGAGGCCACGTCCGGATGGGCGAGGGCCGAGACGAACGGACGGATGAGCGGGGCACCGCGCCACAATTCGCCGAGGCGAATCTGGGTGACGTGCCAGCCGTAGGCGTACACCGCGACCGCGAGCGCGAAGCCGGCGTACGCGCGCCACGAGCGGTACCAGGGCGCCGGCCGCTCCGCGCGGCGCCGGACTGCCCCGGGCAGGGACGCGTCGTGCGCCGGGGCGCGGCCGTCGGGCGCGAGCGGTGCCGCCGGAATCAGGTGATCTCGACCTCCTCGGCCTGCTCGCCGTAGATCGCGCGGAACCGCGCCTCGTCGATGTCCCCCGGGCGGCCGTCGAAGACGATGGCGCCGTCTTTGAGGGCGAGGATTCTCGTGCCGTAGCGCCGCGCGAGGCTGAGAAAGTGCAGGCTGCAGAGGATGGTGATGCCGTCCTTGCGGTTGAGGTCTTCGAGGTATTTCAGGATCGAATGCGACAAGGCCGGATCGAGGCTGGCCACCGGCTCGTCCGCGAGAATGATGCGGGGCTCCTGCATCAGGGCGCGCGCGATCCCGACGCGCTGCTGCTGGCCGCCGGACAGCGCCGACGCCCGGCCGAACGCCTTGTCGGCGATGCCGACGCGCTCGAGGCTCTGCATCGCCCGGTCGACCACCGGGCCCGGAAAGTAGTTTCCGAGCGACCACGCCGGCGGCACGTACCCCAGCCGTCCCGCGAGCACGTTGGTCAGGACCGACGCCCGCCGCACCAGGTTGAACTGCTGGAACACCATGCCGATGCCGCGGCGGATTTCGCGCAGCCCGTCGCGCGACGCGGCCGTCACGTCACGGCCGTCCACCCACACGCGGCCGGAGGTCGGTGTGACGAGACGGTTGATGCACCGCAGCAGCGTGGACTTGCCCGACCCCGAGAGCCCGATGATGACCAGAAACTCGCCGCGGGCGACCTCGAAGGAAACGTCCGAGAGCGCCCGCGTCCCGTCCTCGTAGACCTTGCTGAGGTGCTCGATCCGAAGAATCGGGTCGCTCACGGGAGGCCCCCGTGAATGCCGGCCGACTCGCGGTCGGCCACCATGAAATTAAAGCTGATCGCTATGGGTTCAGCCCCACGAACCGCTGGACGTCGCGCACCGGATCGAAAAACGCGTCGAGCGTCGGGGTCTTGACCTTGTACTTCGTCACCAGCAGGTTGTAGTCGGCGAGGGCCTCGATCTCGTACAGCGACTTCAACGCGTCGAGACCGGCGGGAGTCTGCGAGAAGCGCAGCAGCGCGTTCGTGACCTTCGCTTTGACGTCCTCGGGCAGCCCCTTCCGGACACTGACGGTGTCGTTCGGAATCGGGTCGGACTTCCAGACCACCTTGACCTTCTGCATCACGTCCGGCAGGGTCTTCTGCACGCTGCCGCGGGCGTCTTCGAAGACGGACCCCGCGTCGACACGGCCCTGGTACACCGCGAGGACGACGTTATTGTGTGAGCCGGCGAAGATCGTCTGACCGAAGAACTTCTGCGGATCATACCCGGCCTTCTTGAGGCCCGCGACGGGGAACAGATAGCCCGACGTGCTGGCGGGATCGACAAACGCGAACCGCTTGCCCCGCAGATCGGCCAGCCCGTTGATGCCGGACGTGGCCTGCGTGATGATCTCCGCGCGGTAGTATGGGAGTCCGAACCGCACCGTGACGAGGCGGACTTCCACGCCGTACTTCTGGTGGGCGATCACGTACGAGAACGTGTTCAACCATCCGATGTCGGCGCGATTCGCCCCCATCGCCTCGATGACGCCCGCGTAGCTCGTCGCGACGACGGACTGAAATTGATATCCCGTCGCCATCTCGAGCAGGTGCGAGATGCGGTTGCCCGATTCGAGGATCGTGCTCGCCTCGCCCGACGGGACGAACGCCATCACCAGTCGGGTCTGCGCGGGCACCGGAGACGGACCGGCCGCGGCGATACCGAGCACGAGGACGGCGGCGAGCGCAAGGGCGGCAACGCGAAGTCGCATGGTGTTCCTCCCCCGAGGCGGTGGCAGTTCGCGCACAGGTTCTTTCGGCGGAGAAACTTCTCCTCCAGGACTCTTCCAGGACTCGCCGGAGCGGCGTGCGAAATACGTGCCGGGATGGCGACGACGCACGGCGCGCCCGCGGCACCCCGCAAGCGTCTCGTGCTGCTGCTTGCGGGCGCGGCCGGGTGCCTCGACGCGGTCGGCTACCTCATGCTCGGCCTCTTTACGGCGAACATGACGGGGAATACGATTCTTCTCGGACTCTCCGTCGGGCGGGAAGCCTGGGCGGACGCGGTGCACAATATCGTGGCGCTGGCGGCCTTTGTCTGCGGCGCCGGCGCCGGTACCGTCGCGACGCGGGGCGTCGGCCGGATCGCCCGCGGCCTCGGGTTCGAGGCCGCGGTGCTGGCGGCCGGCATCGGGGTGTGGGTGATTCTTGGTGCCCCGCGTGGACGCATCCCCGAACCGGCGGCCTACTGGATGATCGCCCTGCTCTCCGCCGCGATGGGGATGCAGAGCGCGACGGTCCGGCGGGTCGGTGAGCACCGCGTGGCGACGACGTACGTCACGGGAACGCTCACGACGCTCGCGACGGATACCGCGAGCGACCTGTTGGACCGGTGGGTGGCGCGCGGCCGGCAGGCAGGTGGCGCGGCCGGGACTCAAGACACCGCGCCGCCGCGGGCGGAGCGTGGAACCGCGCTCATGTTGGGGCTGTGGGCCGTGTACCTGCTCGGCGCGCTGGTCGGCGGCTTCGCCGAGCATCGGTGGTCGATGTGGGCGGTCGCGGCGCCGTTGGTAGTGCTGGTCGCCGTCATGGGGTCGGATCTCGCCCATCGACCGAGAGAGGGGTTGGCACGATGAGTGGGAGCTCGGCACGCGGAACAGGCACGGCGACCGGACCCGCCGCGACACCGGCGAAGGGGGCCGGCACGGACGTCCGGATCGAGACCGACTCGCTCGGCGAGGTGCGCGTCCCGGCCTCGCGCCTGTGGGGCGCGCAGACCCAGCGCTCGATCGAGAACTTCCCGATCGGCGTCGACCGCTTCCGCATGGGCCGGCCGGTCATTCGCGCGTTCGGGATTCTGAAGAAGGCCTGCGCCCTCGCCAACCTGGAGCTCGGGCAGCTGCCGGCCGACAAGGTCGAGTTGATCGCCCGCGCGGCGGACGACGTCATCGCCGGTGCGCTCGACGACGAATTCCCGCTGGTGGTCTTCCAGACGGGCTCCGGCACGCAGTCGAACATGAACGCCAATGAGGTCATCGCGAACCACGCGATCCAGCTGGCCGGCGGCGCGATCGGGTCGAAGAAACCGATCCACCCGAACGACGACGTCAACCGCAGCCAGTCGTCCAACGACACGTTCCCGACCGCGATGCACATCGCGACGGCCGAACAGGTCGAGGACGTGCTGCTTCCCGCGGTCACCGGCCTGCGGGACGTGCTGGACGAGAAGGCCCGCGCCTACGCCTCCGTGGTCATGATCGGCCGCACCCATCTCCAGGACGCGACGCCGGTGACGCTCGGCCAGGTGATCTCGGGATGGGTCGCGCAGCTCGACGACGCGATCGCGACGATCCGCCGGGCGCTGCCCGGCGTCTACGAACTCGCCATCGGCGGCACCGCGGTCGGCACCGGCATCAACGCGCCCGCCCGCTTCGGCGAGGTCGCGGCGCGGAAGATCGCCGAACTGACCGGCCGCCCGTTCGTCTCGGCCCCGAACAAGTTCGCCGCGCTCTCCTCACACGAGGCGATGCTCAACGTGAGCGCCGCGCTCCGGACGCTGGCCGCGGCGCTGATGAAGATCGCCAACGACGTCCGCTGGCACGCCTCCGGGCCGCGCGCGGGCCTCGGCGAGCTGCTGATCCCCGAGAACGAGCCGGGGTCGTCGATCATGCCGGGCAAGATCAACCCGACGCAGAGCGAGGCGCTGACGATGGTGTGCGTGCAGGTGTACGGCAACGACCATGCCGTCGCGTTCGGCGACTCGCAGGGCAACTTCCAGCTGAACGTCTACAAGCCCGTGATCTTACACAACGTGCTCGAGTCAGCCGCGCTGCTCGCCGACGGCTGCCGGTCGTTCACGATCCACTGCGCGGTCGGGATCGCCCCGAACGAGGCGGTGATCCGCGAGCACGTGGAGCACTCCCTGATGCTGGTCACGGCGCTGAGCCCCCACATCGGCTACGAGAAGGCCGCGAAGATCGCGCTCAAGGCGCACCACGAGAACACGAGCCTGCGCGAGGCCGCGCTGGCGCTCGGGTATGTGACGGCGGAGGAGTTCGATCGGTGGGTGCGGGCGGAAGATATGACGCATCCCATGAAGGAGTGAGGGCGGCCACCTCAGGCCGCCTCAGGACTCCTGAAGGGCCTTCGGCGGACGCCCTCACTCCACCACCGCACGCGCGCTCCCCTCTCCAGCTTCAACGATCCGGCTAACGAACCCGAGACAAGGAGGCCAATATGGAAGTGTTCGAAGCGGTTCGCACGATTCTCGCCGTCCGCAGCTACAAAGACACGGCGGTGCCGGCGGACCTCGTGAAGCGGATCGTGGAGGCGGGGCGGCTGACGGGGAGCAGCCAGAACGGGCAGCCGTGGCACTTCATCGCGGTGCAGGACCGCGAGATGTTGGTCAAGCTCGCGGCGGCTTCTCCCTACGGCCGGTACATCTCGCAGGCGCCGCTGGCGATCGCGGTCGCCATCGAGAAGGCGTCCCGTTTCGGCGTCTCAGATGGCAGCCGGGCGATTCAGTCGATGGTGCTGACGGCGTGGTCCGAGGGCATCGGGTCGAATTGGGTCGGGTTCGTCGGCATGAGCGAGCAGAAGAAGTTGCTCGGCGTGCCGGACGAGTACGACCTCCTGGCGATCGTGCCGTTCGGCTATCCTGTGAATCCCGCCGGGCGCGGCAAGAAGAAGCGCAAGCCGCTCAGCCAGGTTGCCTCGCGCGAGCGCTTTGGAAAATCGTTTTCGTAGGGGCCGGCCGATCGGCCGAATGGACGTACGCCGATGCAACCGCCGCGTGACAACGTTGGAGGCCCGCCGCACGGCGGGCCTCCGGAAGGGTCAGAAAACTAGCACTTCGAGTATCCGCAGCTCCGGCAGTGGCTGCAGCCGTTTTCGAAGGCCAGCGACCCGCCGCAGTCCGGGCAGACGCCGGCGAAGGTCAGCAGCGGCTCCTGAATCTCGCGCACCTCGGCCGCGGCCGGCGCGGGTGCCGCGACGGCCGTCGCCGCTTGGTCGTGTCCGTTGGTGCCGTTGGTGCCGTGGCCGTTCCCGTTGCCGTTTTTCGGCGCCGGCGCGGGCAGCCGGTCCGCCATCGGGAACACCTGGTCCGGCCGGAAGCTGGGCCCGTAGAGCGTCCGCCCGAGTGCCAGCGCCACGCCCTGCGCGATCGTGGTGATGCGCACCACGGTGCCGTCGCTCGACCGGTCGATCGCGACCTCGCGGGACTGGACGCGCCACAGCTGCTCGATCACGTGGCGCGGATCCGCGCCCGTCCGGAGCGCGAGCGAGGCAAGCCGGCCGACCGCGTCCGCCTCGACGTCGAGCGACTGCACGAACACTTCGCAGATCCCTTTGGCGTCCTCGTTGATCGTCACGTAGATCCGGCCTCGCGGCGTCTCGATCCGTTCGGTCCGTCCCATCGTGACCTTGGGCCGCCCGCGCGTCTGTGGCCGGGACTCGTCCGCGCCGTGCGGCGCGCCAAGCACCGCCGACGCCGGGGACGGCACGGCCACCGCCGCCGTTGGGGCCGAAGCGGCCTGAGCCGGCTTGTCCTTCTTGGTGCCCGCGCCCGCCGTCAGGATGTTGTCGCGCGAGTTCTCGCGGTACACCGTGATGCCTTTGCACCCCATCTTCCAGGCGAGGAAGTAGATCCTGGCGACGCCTTCCTCGGTCGTGTCGGCCGCGCAGTTGACCGTCGAGGAGATCGAGTGGTCGATGTGCTTTTGGATCGCCGCCTGCATGTGCACCCGCATGTCGGGCTCGATCTCGTGGGCCGTGACGAAGAACTCAGGCAGCGCCTCCTCGTTCTCGACCCCGAACCGCTGCATGTACGACCGGACGAGCGGGTGATAGACCGTGAACTTCTGCTGCGAGAGCGACTCGCTCCGCCGGGTGTAGCCGAGGTCGAAGATCGGCTCGATGCCGCTCGTGGTGCCGGCGAGCGCCGCGCCGCTGCCGACCGGCGGCACCGTGAGCAGCGCGACGTTGCGCAGGCCGTGCTCCCGGATCCGCTCGAGGACCTCCGGCGCGAGCGTGTGCAAGAACGCGCCCTTGAGATGCTGCTCCCGATCGTACCCGGGGAACGCCCCCTTCTCGATCGCGAGGTTGACGCTCTCGTCGTAGACGATGTTCTTAATCCGCTCGAACGTCCGGTCGACGAACTCCACCGCCTCCTTCGTGTCGTACTTGAGGCGCAGCTTGCACAGCATATCCCCCAGGCCGGTGAAACCGACCCCGATGCGCCGCGAGTAGAGGCTGGCTTCCCGTTGAGCGGGGAGGGGATGTTTGTCGGCGTTGTAGTCGAGGACGTCGTCTAGGAACCGGGTTGCCAGCCGCAATGCATGCTCCAGATGGGGCCAGTCCACCTGCGCCTGGGGGCTAAACTCATCCAGCACAAACTCTTGGAGGCCAAGGTTACCAAGACAGCAGCAGCCATACGGTTCGAGCGGGATCTCGCTATTGCTCACCACGAGTCCGTTGGCGATGAACGACTTGGTGTCGAGGACCGTCAGATCGTATACCGGTTCCTCGATGCCCTCATCGACGACTGCGGCGACTCGTGTGTCGTCGGTAACGTCACGCAGTTCTCGCACACGATGCGCCAGCAAAGCCTCGAGCGCGTCGCGGCGCCTGGGAAGCGCCGACCCAATGAAACGGGCAAATCGCGCGATCGAGGGATAGCCGCTTATGCTCACCTTGTAGATGTCACGAACGCTGCGATACTCGCGGCTCTCGCCGTTCTTTGCGATATAGGTCAGACCGCTCGATGAGCGACTCTTCGCCTCAGCCCGAGATGTCGTCACAGACGAGAAGATGCCGAACTGCAAGAAGAGCAATTGGGTCTGCTCGATTAGTCTGCGCGACGTGGATGAGAGCGACACCATCGGTCGCTCGCCTGGACGCGAAACGGTCCCATCCGCATCGATGAGCCCCCTGAGGAAGGCAGCCGTTGCCTCTTTGGTCGCGGTTAGAATAGATTCGGGCACCACCTTTTCGTGGCCCACCGCCGGCCGCAGACCAAGTGAAGCCAGCACCCGGAGAAACGCCGCGGCATGAATCGAAACCCAGGCCCGCTTCGTGCCTTCTACGTGCTGAAGAGGATACGCAACGGACGCCGATTCAGCGAACCCCGCGACGGCGCCAGCCGGGACCGCTACTCTCCTTCGCTGTACGCATCGTCCCGTTACCCGGTCGACAATCGGCTTCACGTACGGCGCGTCGTCAATATTCATGTGGAGATCGAGCCGGTTTGCCAGCGCTGCTCGACGATTGTGCCGCGTGTAGCAGCCGTCTCCGACCGCGTAACCGACGAGATAGGCCAGATCGTCGTCCCACGTCTCTGGGATGTTGATCAGGCCAAAGTGCGCGTCGCGCCGCCGGGGTTGCACCCAATCGCGATCGATATGCAAATGCGCCGAGCGGTCGCGGAAAACAGTCTCGATAAGCCGCTCGTCATTGGGATCCATAACCGCGAGCGCATCACCTGGCTGGAGCTCGTCGATCCGCTTCCATCCCTTGGATTCGTGCAGCGGATCCAACGTGTCGTCGTTCAACACTTTAACTTTGTGATCACCAGTGCCGCGGATCGCCATGCCGTTCGTCGTCTCGACGCGGTAAATTCGCTTCACGCCGGTAAACGCTAGGGCATCCGCGCGCACCGGTGCGACGCCCGTCGCGTCGCCGGCCCGGCGGTCAATCAGCACGGTTGGGTTCACGCGGTCCGCCACAGCGTTCTGAACCAACTGATCGAGTCTGTGGATCCCGCTCGGCGTCATGACGTAAGTGGATCCGACGAGCGAGCAAGGATTGGTCGTGATCACGTTCATGTTGTTGTACTCTGACGTGCTCCACCGCTTGATCGAATCCCAGAAGATGACACCGGGTTCGGCATGGTTTGTAGCACCGTAAATTAACTCGCGCCAGATCTCGCGGGCCGGCAAACTGCGTTCTACGTTTACCCGGTCGTTCTTGAACTTGAGCGTCCACGGCTGGTCCGCCTCGACCGCACGCATGAACGCATCGCTGATGCGAACGCTGATGTTGGCAAATCGTACCCGATCCATGTTGCGTTTGATCTTGGTGAAGGCCAGCACGTCAGGATGATCATCGGCGATCGTGATCATCAGGGCGCCGCGGCGACCGCTCTGGCCGATCGTCCCGGTTGTGAGCGACATCAGTTCCATGAAGGAGATCGACCCGGTGCTTGTGCGCGCAGCATTGTTGACCGGCGCGCCGGCCGGACGCAGCACGCTGATATCCGTACCGACGCCTCCGCCGAGAGAGTACGTGCGCGCGGATTCCTTCATCCAGTCAAAAATCGCCTCGATCGAATCCTCTTTGATTTTATTTACGTAGCAGTTCAAAGCAGTCACGCGCTTGTTGTTGCCGATCGCGTGCATGATGCGGCCGCCGGGGATGAAGCGGAAGTTCTCCATCAGCCAGTAAAACTCGCCGGCGTAGCGCTCGCGGGCCTGTGTGGTCGGCTCGACCGAGGCGAGACCGTTGGCGATCCGCCGCCACATCTCCACCGGCGTGGGCTCGAGGACGCGGCCGTCGGGGTCGCGCAGCGCATACTTGTCGTAGAAGACACGGGCACGGAGCTCATCCCCGTGGAAGAAGTCGAGCGTTTCCGAGGGCAGCGCGTTCGGCTCCGGACGGGGCGCTTCCGCGGGCGTGGCAATCAGGGCGCTGCCTTCTACGATCATGGACGGCTGCGATGTCTGGTCGTCGGAAGTGGTCGCCATCGACGTCTCCCCCTGCATAGAATTAGGCCCGATCGAATCGGCGGCGGACATAGGATTAGTTGCGCTCCGGACGCTGCGGGGTGAGTGGTAGCAGCAGAACCTGCGAGGCGAGCTCGGCCTCCATTTGTTTGCGCGCCTTCAGTGCCTGGATCTCCTCGACGAGGCGGTCGACATCTCCCAGCCGCCGGTACACCGAGGCGAACCGGACGTAGGCGACGTCGTCGAGCCGGCGCAGTCCCTCGATCACGGCATCCCCGATCTCCCGGCTCTTGACCTCGCCGGTCCCCTGCTCAAGCGCCGCGCGCTCGATCTCATCGGCGATCTGCTGGAGCGCCGAATCCTCGACCGGTCTGCCTTCGCACGCCAGCCGGAGGCCTCTCAAGATCTTGGCGCGCTCGAACCGCTCCCGCCGCCCGTTCCGCTTGACGACGTGAAGGGCGAGCCGCTCGACGCGCTCGAAGGTGGTAAACCGCCGATGACAGGATTCGCACTCCCTCCGCCGCCTGATCCCCTCACCCTCGTCGGCCGGCCGGGAGTCGAACACCCTGGTTTCCTTGGCTCCGCAGTATGGACAACGCACAGATGTTCGGCCTTTTCCCTAGATTTAGCGCGAAAGGAATCGTAGCATACTAGATATTGTATCTCAAGGACGAAGGGTACCAAAATATGCTCTTATTCGTCCGATTTTTGAGGCGACCCGTGTCGATGCGTGGGATTCCCTGTGAAACCTGTGGCCGCGGGTCAGGTACGCAGTCGGGTCCGGTGAACGCCTCAGCGCGCCGTTTTTCTCGTCCGCACACGCAGAAGCTAAGTTCGGAAGATCACGGACTCCCGGCTCATCAAGATGATGGCCAATTCGACGGCGAGCGCGGCGTAGAAGGCCGAGGACACCGAGGCGAGCAGCAGGTGGCCCCAGTTCGTGGTGCCGAGCAGCAGCTCCCGAAAGCCGAAGAACGTGTTCAGGACGGGCAGCACGTAGGCCCACGTGGCGCCCTGCCACTCCGTGATGTACTGTACGGCGAGAGCCGGCAGGACCGTGATGAAGTAGAGCGGTGTGATGAACTGCTGCGCCTCCCGGGGGGATTTGGAATAGATGCTCATGGCCAGCTGCACGGCGCTCATCAACGCGGCGAAGAGCACGGCGACTCCCAGCATGACGATCGCGGTCCCGATCGGCAGGCTGACGTCGAGCTTTTCCGACGTGTGGAGGACGTACGGGTATCCCCAGCGGAGGCTGACCATCATCGCGATCACGACCACGACCACCGCACCTACCGAGGCCGTCAGCACGGACAAGAACTTGCCGACGACGATCCCCTCGCGCGACGGAGGAGTGACCAGCAGGGACTCGAGGGTCCCCCGCTCCTTCTCGCCGGCCGCCTCGTCCACGGCCAGGGACATGCCGCCCACGACCGCCCACATCGCGATGAAGAAGGGCAGCAGGCTCGCCAGCAGCAGGCCGGAGAGCTGCCGCTGCGTGGCGACGTTGCGCTCGTCGAGCACGACCGGCAGGAGATCCTTCGGGTTGATGTGGCGGGCGATGAGCCGACGGGCCACGACCACCTGACTGTACCGTGAAATCAGGTCGACAACCCGCGCGCGGGCGGCGACGCTCTCCGGGTTGCTGGCGTCGTAGAGCACTCCGACGTGCGGCTGCACGTCACGCGCGATGAGGGCCTCGAAGTTGGGCGGGAGCTCGAGCACCGCCAGCACCCGCCGCTCCTTCAAGGCCTTGTTCACGTCGCCGGTATGCACCGGCGTGATGAGCTTGCTCGTGTACGCAAGGTGGATGAGGTTCGGCGCGCTGCCCTGAACGGCAACCTCCGGCGTTGTCGTCCGGATCATGTGCGCCTGACGCTGCTCGAGATACGGGATGCCGAGCGTTACGACCGGCATGATCAAGGCGGGCAGGACGACCAGGACGAGCAGACTGCGCTTGTCGCGGAATGCCTCGAGCGTCTCCTTCCAATACACGGCCCGGATCCAGCTGCCGGTCTCGTGCGACCGCGACTGCGCGGCGCGGTCTCCGCCGGCGCCCCGCATCCAGGCCCACGCCACGCGCATCATGTGACGATGCTCTGCCCGACCATCGTCATGAAGATCTCTTCGAGGTCTTGCCCGGTCTCCGCCTTCAGCGCGGCAAGATCGCCCTCCGCCCGAATGCGGCCGCCGGCAATGATCGCGACCCGGTCGCACAGGCGCTCGGCCTCTTCCATCATGTGGGTCGAGAGGATCACGCACCGCCCCTCGGTCTTGAACCGCAGGACGAAGTCGCGCACGGAGCGCGCGGAGAAGACGTCGAGCCCGGAGGTTGGCTCGTCGAGGAACACGACCGGCGGGTTGTGGATCAGGGCCCTGGCCACGTTCACTTTCTGCTTCATGCCCTTGCTGTAGGTATCGGTCAGCCGGTCCAGGTGCGTGGTCAACTCCAGCGCGTCGGCGATCTCGACGATCCGCTGCTCGAGCTCCGGACCTCCGTGGCCGTACAACCGGCCGGCGTAGCGGATCGCCTCGCGCCCGCTGAGCCGGCCGTACACGCCGGCGTTCTCCGGCAGCACCCCGATGGACCGCCGCACCGCCTCGGGATCGCGAACGACGTCATGGCCGGCGATGCGGGCCGTGCCCGACGTGGGCTTCAAGATGGTCGTCAGCATGCGGATCGTCGTGGTCTTGCCCGCCCCGTTCGGACCGAGCAGGCCGAAGACTTCCCCGGCGTAGCACTGGAACGACACGCCCCGCACGGCGTGGTAGCTTTTGAACTTCTTTTGGAGGTCGCGCGCCTCGACGAGCAGCCGTCCCCCCTCGTCGGCCTCGGTCCGGCCGGACGGCCTCGCCTGCGAGGTGACGCTCATCTCAGAACAGCCCCAACCGCACGGCGCTCAGCACGAATACGGGAATCAAGGAGACCGCCACCGCGATATGGGCCGGGCTCACGGCAGAACAGTCGTCGAGCGGCCCGGGGTGTCCGCGCCGGATCATAAAGAGCACCAGCACGCTCATCAGCCAGTAGCCGAAGACGATGCCCACGGCGACGGCGATGTAGGAGAGGATCAGGTGCCAGCGCGGCCCGAGCGCGGCCCGGGTCACGTGGCCGCCGTCGAGCATGCTCGCCGGCAGCAGGTTGAGCGCGGTGACGAGGAGTCCCACCCATCCCGCGAACGCCATCGGATGAATGATCACGTCCGCGTTCGCCGCCGGGTGCAGGAGCCGTCCGATCAGCAGATCCACGAGCAGCGGCGTCGGCACAGCGACCAGTGCGCAACCCCGCGCGACGATCGCCGCGTGCGGGATCACGAGGGAGTGCAGGACGCCGTAAAACAAAATCGGAATCGCCACGACGAAGCCGGCCAGCGGCCCGCTCGCCCCCAGCTCGATCAGCGCGTCGCGGTTCGGCGCCGGCGTGCGCGTAAAGATCACCGCGCCGAGCGTCCCGATCGCGAGCCCCGGGAGCGGCGGCATCGGGATGAAATACGGCAGACTCGCGTCGATGCCTCGCCAGATCGACACCACCTTGTGCCCCATCTCGTGACAGAACAGAATCGCCATCAGCGAGAGCGCAAACGCGATCCCGCCCGGCACCGGCGCGAGCAGGCCCGGCACGCAGGCGCCGCGCGCGTCGAGGTACCCGGCCACGAACGTCGTGGCCAGCGTTGCGATAAACAGCAACACGGGCCAGCGCCAGGCGGTCGGCGCCGCGGGCGGACTCGAGGCGAGCAGAATCACCGTCTCGCCCTGGTGCCGCCGCATCATCGGCAGCACGCCGAGGCCGCGCAGGCGCTCGCGGAGCTCCAAAAACCGGGCCTTGTCGTCCGGGCCCGGAACGATCGTAAACGCCGGCCGGCCGTTCTGGAACCATACTTCCTGCACCGGGAAAGACGCTTCGACGGCCGCGCGGGCGGCGGCGAAGTGTTCGGGACTCACCACCATAGAACTAAGCCTACCACCGCGCCGCCGCGGGCGAAAGAACACCCCGCTCCCCGCGAGTTATACCCTACTGTCCCCCGCGCATCGCGGCGCCGACAGCGCGGGGCGGCCCTCGCGGACCGCCCCGTTTTGCCGTCGATGCTCAGACGCCGCGGAAAGCGGCCGTCACCACGTCCGGATCGTCACCGCTTCCGGAGAAACGCCGGAATGTCGAGATCGTCGAGGCCGAGCCGCGCGTGGTCCCTCACCATTCCACCGTTCGGCGCCACGCCCACCGCGGCCGCCGCCGGCTCGATCGCCTCATCGCTCTCGTGCCGCTTCGCCTCGAACCCGGTGGCGATGACCGTGATTCGCACCTCGCCGTCCAGCCGCTCGTCGATCACGGCGCCGAAGATGATGTTGGCCTCCGGGTCGGCCGCCTTCTGCACAACCGCCGCCGCCTCGTTGACCTCGTGAATGCCGAGGTCGAGCCCGCCGGTGATGTTCAGCAGCAGGCCTCTCGCGCCGTCCATCGACGTCTCGAGCAGCGGGCTCGAGATCGCGGCCTGCGCGGCCGTCGTCGCGCGCCCCTCGCCGCTGCCGATCCCGATGCCGATGAGCGCAGAGCCGGCCTCCGCCATGATGGTGCGGACGTCGGCGAAGTCGAGGTTGATGAGGCCCGGCACCGTGATCAGGTCCGCGATGCCCTGGACGCCCTGCCGCAGCACGTCGTCGGCGACCCGAAAGGCCTCGACCATCGTGGCGGTCTTCTCGACAACTTGAAGCAGCCGGTCGTTCGGGATCGTGATAACGGTGTTGACGCGCTGGCGGAGGTTGCGGACGCCCTCGTCCGCCGCCGCGGCGCGGCGCCGGCCTTCGAACCCGAACGGCCGCGTCACCACGCCGATGGTCAAGGCGCCCAGTTCCCGGCCGATCTGCGCGACGATCGGCGCGCCGCCGGTTCCTGTTCCGCCGCCCATGCCCGCAGTGACGAACACCATGTCCGCCCCTTCGAGCGCCTCGACAAGGTCCTCGCGGCTCTCTTCCGCCGCCTGACGGCCGATCTCCGGGTCGCCGCCGGCCCCGAGGCCGCGCGTGACCTTGCCGCCGACGTGGATCTTGCGGTCGGCATTGCTGAGCGCGAGGGCCTGCGCGTCGGTGTTGATGGCGATGAACTCCACGCCGCGAAGTCCCGCGGTGATCATGCGGTTCACCGCGTTGCTGCCGCCGCCGCCGACACCCACGACTTTGATCGCCGCGTAGCGCCGGAGATCCCGATCGAGATTCGCCATCCTCACCCCTCCCGCTGGTTCGGGGACACCGTCCCCGGCACGTGCCGTCCCAGGCCGCTCGGAGATCATGCGCTGGACCGGATGCCACCGTTTCTCGGTCATGGTTGTCGCCTCGTCTGTGTCATGATGAACGCGCGTTGTGTGGTGCGTCCGTTGCTGCGTCGTAATGGCCGTGCCGCGGGCCCCGCGATGTCACCCCCCGTGCGCAAACTCTCGGAACCAGTGCCGCAGCCTGCCGAACATGCGGCCGTCGCCGTTCGTGGCCTTGATCACCCGCGCCGGTCCGCGCTGCCGCGCGGCGTGCAGCACGAGGCCCACGCCTGTCGCGTAGACCGGACTGCGCACGCTGTCGGCCATGCTGCCGGTCGCGTCGGGCGCGCCCACGCGCGCCGGCATGTCGAGCTTCTCCGAAGCGGCCTCGCCAAGGCCCTGCAGCAGCGCCCCGCCGCCGGTGGCGACGACCCCGGCCGGAACCATCTGCGCGTACCCCGACCGTTTGATCTGGGCTTTGATCATGCCGCAGATCTCGTCGAAGCGCGGCTCGATGATCTCGCCGAGCACGCGGCGCGGCAGGATGCGCGGCTCGCGCGTCCCGATGTGGAAGACCTCGATCAGCTCGCCCTCGGCCGCCATCGACGCTCGGGCGCACCCGTGGCGGATCTTGAGCTTCTCGGCCTCCGCGATGGGCATGCGGAGCCCGACCGCCACGTCGTTGGTCACATGGTTGCCGCCGACCGGCAGCACCGTCGCGTGGCACAGGCTGCCTCCCGAGAACACCCCGATGCTGGTCGTGCCGCCGCCGATGTCGACCAACACGACGCCGAGGTCGCGCTCGGCCTGTGTCAGGACGGCCTCGCCGGACGCAAGCGGCTCGAGCACCAGGTCGTCGACCTCGAGGCCGGCGCGCTGGATGCACTTCAATAGATTGGCAAGCAGCGTGCTGGCGCCCGTGACGATGTGGGCCTCCACCTCGAGCCGCATGCCGTACATGCCGACAGGGTTGCGGACCCCATCCTGGCCGTCCACGAGAAAGTCGCGCGGCAGCAGGTGAATGATCTCACGATCGCTTCCGGGGATGGCCGCCATGCGGGCGGCCTCCACGACGCGGGAGACGTCGGCTTCGGCGATCTCCCGGTCTGGGCGCGAGACGGCGACTACGCCGCGGCTGTTCTGGGAGGCGATGTGCTCGCCCGACACGGCGACGAGCGCCGCGGCCGTTTTGATGCCGGCCATGCGCTCGGCCTTGTCGACGGCTTCTTCGATCGCACGGGTGGTGGTGTCGAGATCGACGACGACACCCTTCCGGACACCAAGAGACGGGGACGTCCCCACACCCGTGATGTGGACTTCCCCGTCTTCATCGGGTTCTGCGATGATTACACAGACCTTGGTGGTCCCGATGTCCAGGCCCACCAGCGGCCCCCGTTTTGCCAACGGGTGCACCTCCGACTGCGGCCACAGCTGCGACTAAAGGTTCGATGAACGGTATATCCTGCGGTTCTTTCAACGTTCGGGAAGGTTCTCCTGCCGCTACCCGGGCCTTCCGGCCGGTCCTGCCGGGCCGCCGATGGGCTTCACGATCACGCTGCCGGGGAACCGGATGTCCACGTACTCGACCCGTAGGCCGCGCGACCGTATCGCGGCCAGCACGTCGGCCACACGGGCGAGGCGATCACGAATGCCGTCCGGCGCGCCGGCGCGGACCGCGATACCGTCCCGGGTATAGAGAATCACCTCGCCCGCCTCGTCCACCCGGAGGGCCGCCACATCCGGTCGGAGATCCTCGGGAAGCGAGCCGGCGATGTCCGCCCCGAACCGGGCGTGCGGCGAGGGAACCACGATCCCTGCCTGCACCACCGCGGGGTCGAGCCGATCAACCGTCAGCGCGGGGAGCCGCCCGGGGGTTTCTGACGGCACGATGGCGACGCCGTCTGAGCCGAGAAGAACATAGCCTCCCGGCACGCGCAGGGCGGCCGCGGCCGCCCGCTCGCGCACGGTGATGTGGACGCGGTCGGGAAAGGCGACGGCGACTGAGACCGCGGCGATTCTCGGGTCCTGCAGCAGCCGGTCGCGAATCCGGCCGGCGTTGACGGTAAAGAGGCTGGTCCCCCTCCGGACGCCGGCCCCGACGAGGACTTCCGGCGCCGGGACGGCGCGGTTCCCGGAGACGCTGATCGACCGGATGTCGAATACGCTCGACCCCGCGAAGGACACCACGCCGCAGAGAAAGGCGATCGCCGCGAGGAAACGCAGCACCCGCTCGCTGGCAGACCCGCGGCCGCCCGCCGGGACGGCGCCCCCGGTGGCGGCGCGGCTCGGCTCGTGCCGGGCGGCCGGCGCGGCGTCTCCCTCCCGCAGACGCGGCATCAGGCCTCCTCGAAGTCGCCGAACATCTTGATCTCGGTCGCCAGGTCCGTGCCGGCGTGGTCGTGGACCCGGCCCTGCACCTTGCCGATCAGCGCCAGCACGTCGCGGGCGGTCGCGCCGCCGGTGTTGAGGATGTAGTTGGCGTGCCGGTCGCTCACCACGGCGCCGCCGACCCGCAGGCCTTTCGTGCCGGAGGCTTCGATCAGCCGGCCGGCGTAGTCGCCGTCGGGATTGCGGAAGATGCAGCCGGAGCTCGGAGGGCCCAGCGGCTGGCTTTCGGCCCTCGTCCGGAGCCACTCCTCGAGCCGGGCCACGGTCTCCGCGGCGGGCGCCGGGTAAAGCATCAAGTCACAGTCAAGGACGACCCCCGGTTGATCTTGTAATAGGCTGTGGCGGTAGCGCAGGGCGAGATCGGCGCCGGTCCACGAAACGAGGCCGCGCGGGGTCCGGACACGGGCGGAGCGAAGCACGTCGGCGATGGCGCAGCCGTGCGCGCCGGCATTCATGACCACGGCCCCGCCCACCGAGCCGGGAATCCCGGCCGCGAACTCGAGTCCGGCGAGACCCCGTTCCGCCGTCCTCCGGCTCAGGTGCGGCACACTCACCCCGCACTCCGCGTGGACGCGCGGCCCATCGTAGGTCACGCCCTCCTGCCCGCGGCCGGTCTTCAGCACCACCCCGCGGACGCCGCGGTCGGCGATCAGCACGTTGCTGCCCCGGCCCAGCACGAGGAACGGCACACCCTGTTCATAGAGCCAGGCGACGGCGGCGTCGAGCGACGCGAGGGTTCGCGGGAGCACGAGAATGTCGGCCGGGCCGCCGATCCGGAAGGAGACGTGCTTCGCGAGCGGCTCGTTCCGGCGAACGGCCCCCGGGCAGAGACGCTCCAGCGCCGCGGCCACCGGCGCGAGCTCGACTTTAGCCACGTGGGGCCTCCGCGCCGAGCGGGGCCGGCGGACCCGTCTCCGGCCACGTGGTCGTGGACGCCGGGTGTCCCCGCAGCCGCGCGGCGACATCCTCGGCGACCTTCCAAACGTCGCCGGCGCCGATCGTCAGGATCAGATCCCCACGCCGCGCTTCGGCGGCCACCAGCGCCGCGGCGTCGGCAAGGTCGGGCACGAAGCGGACGGGCCGATGCGCGCTGACCGCGCGCACGATGATCCCCGCGTCGACGCCCGGGATAGGCCGCTCGTCGGCCGCGTAGATCTCGGTCACGATCACCTCGTCGACCGGGTCGAACGCGCGCGCGAACTGGTGGCCGACGGTCTGCGTGCGGGTAAACCGGTGCGGCTGAAACACGGCCACGATCCGGGCCGCCGGCCAGCCGCGGCGGGCCGCGGCGAGGAGGGCCGCGACCTTGGTGGGATTGTGCGCGTAGTCGTCCACGACGAGGATGCCGTCGACGTCGCCGCGCACGCTGAACCGGCGGGCGACGCCCTCGAACGCCGCGAGGGCCCCCGCCGTGACGTCCGGAGCGATCCCCAGCTCTGTCGCGACGGCGAGCGCTCCGATCGCGTTCTGCGCGTTGTAGGCGCCGGGGATCGCGAGCGCGATCCGGCCGATGACCGCGCCGCCGCGCCGTGCTTCCACGACGGTGCGGTGGCCCGACGTCTCGAGCACGCGCCCGCCGTAGTCCGGGACGCCCTCGAGGCCGTACGTCAGGGTGCGCGATCCCGCGTCCCGGACCAGCGCCCGGCCCGCCGGCGCATCGGTGCACACCGCGGCGAACCCGGAGGCCGGGACGGTGGCGAGGAACTGCCGGAACGTCGTCATGAGCCGCGCTTCGGAGCCGTAGAAGTCCAGGTGGTCGGTGGCGTCGAGCGGCGTCACGACGGCGATCGACGGTGTGATCCAGACGAGCGACCCGTCGCTTTCGTCCACCTCCGCCACGACCTCGGGCCCGGCCCCGACGCGCGCGGTCCCGCCGAAGGACGCGACGTCGCCGCCGACCAGCACGGTCGGATCCCGGCCGGCCCGCGCCAGGATCGCGCCGAGCATGGCGGTCGTCGTCGTTTTGCCGTGGGTGCCGACGACCGCGATCGCATCGCGGCCGCGCATGAGCTCGGCCAGCATCCGCGCCCGGTGCACGATCGGCAGCCCGCGCGCGACCGCGGTACGCACCTCGACGTTCTCGTCGGGTACCGCACGGCTGACGATCACGATCTGGGCTCCCTCGACGTTGGGCGCCGCGTGTCCGACGTGCACGACCGCGCCGGCGGCTCTGAGGCGCCGCGTCGTCTCGCTTTCCCGGAGATCGGAGCCGGACACGGCGCAGCCGCGCGCCAGCAGCACGCGGGCGATGGCGCTCATCCCGGCTCCGCCGATGCCGACGAAATGGGCGCGCGCGCCCCGGACGATCGCCAGGCCGGTGCCGGGATCGGGAGGGCTGCCGGACGCGGTCATGCGTGGGATTCCTTCGACACGGCCGCGGCGGCGCCGCGGCGGACCCGTTCCAGCAGCGCGAGAACCCGGTCCGCGGCGTCGGGACGGCCGAGCGCCCTCGACCGCGCGGCCATCGCGTCCCGGCGGCCGGGCGTTTCGAGGATCTCGAGCACTTCGCGGGCCAAGGTTCCTCCGTCCAGCGCCTCGTCGGCGACGAGCGACGCGGCGCCGGCGCGGACGAGCGGCGCCGCGTTCTCCGCCTGGTGTCCCCCGGCCGCGTAGCGGTACGGCACGAGCACCGCCGGCAGCCCGCAGGCCGTGACCTCCGCGAGCGCCGTCGCGCCGCAGCGGCTGATCACCAAATCCGCGCACGCGTACGCGAGACCGATCTGCTCGAAGTACGGCACCCGCACGTGCCGGATGCCGGCCGTGTCCGCGGGCATGCCGGCAGCGGCGGCGGCGGCCGGCGCCTCCGGCCCCGTGCCGGGGCCGCGCCAGCCGCGGCCGGTCTGATGCAGAATTTGGAGATCCGTCCGGCCCGCCAACCGCGTCACCATCTCGTCCACGGCGGCGTTGAGGCGGGCCGCGCCCTGACTTCCCCCGATCGCCAGGATCGTCCGCCGCGCGGGATCCAGCGCGAAGGCACGAAGCCCGTCGCTTCGCGGCGTCGCGTAGATCTCCGGGCGGACCGGAAGACCGGTCACGAGGGCCCGGCCCCCGGGGATGCGCACCGCCGCGTCATCCGACGTCACCGCGACGGCGCGGGCGAACCGCGCGAGGAAGGCGTTCGCGCGGCCCGGCGCGGCGTTGCCCTCCACCAGCACGATGGGAATGCGCATCACCCACGCCGCGAGGACCGGCGGCGCCGCGGCGATGCCCCCGGTGGCGACAACGGCGTCCGGCCTGAACCGGGCGACGATCGCGGCCGACTGCACGAATCCGGCGGCCGCGGTCCCCAGCGCCACCGCGGTGCGGCGCGCCGAGCGGCTGCGCGGCGGCCGCACCGCGAGGCCGGCAAATGGGACGCCGGCGGCCGGGACGAGCGACGCCTCCATGCCCGACGCGCTGCCGACGAACAGCACCCGCGCGGACGGATCGCGGCGGCGGAGTGCCTGGGCGAGTGCGAGCGCGGGATAGACGTGACCGCCCGTGCCGCCGCCGGCGAGCATGAGGTTCATCCGCGGGCCCAGGCGGAGTGCCGGCGAACGATCGCGCGCCGCGACTTCGAGGTGACGACCTCTTCCTCGGGACGCGCGTACTGCGAGATGTTCAAGAGGATGCCGACGGCGATGTCGTTCAGCACGAGCGACGACCCGCCGAAGCTGATAAACGGCAGCGGAACTCCCGTGATCGGCAGCGACCCGGAGACGACGCCGATATTGAGGACGGCCTGGCCGACGAGCATGGTGGTGAGGCCCGAGACGAGCAGCGCGCCGTACCGGTCGGGGCAGCGCGTGGCGATTCGGTATCCCCAGATCGCCAGCGCCGCGAACAGTGCGATCACGACGATGCTGCCGACGAGGCCGAGCTCCTCGCCGATGATCGCGAAGATGAAGTCGGTGTGGCGCTCAGGCAAGTAGAAGAACTTCTGGCGGCTGTGCCCAAGCCCCAATCCGAGCAGCCCGCCGGAGCCGATCGCGAGCAGCGACTGAATGATGTGGAAGCCGCTGCCGCGCGGATCACGCCATGGGTGGAGGAACGCCAAGAGGCGCTGGCTCCGGTAGCCGGCGTGCAGAATGACACCGAGCACCGCCGGCACGGCGAGCGCGCCGACGCCGGCCAGATGCGTGAGCCGCGCCCCCCCTACAAAGAGCATCACGAAACCGATAATCACGAGGATCAGCGCGGACCCAAGATCCGGCTGCTTCACGATCGGCACCGCCGCGAGGCCGAGCACCACGAGCGGCGGAATCATCCCCGCGCCGAACTCGCGCGTTCGGGAGCCGCGGTTGGCCAGGAAGTGCGCCAGGTAGAGAATCAGCGCGAGCTTGGCCAGCTCGGCCGGCTGGAAGTTGAGCGGACCGCCGAAGGAGATCCACCGCCGCGCGCCGCCGGCCACGCGGCCGACGTGCGGGATCAGCACCAGCACGAGGGTGACGAGCGTCCCGAGCAGCAGCGGAAACGTGAAGCGCCGCAGCCGGACGTAGTGGATGCGCCACGCCGCCAACATGCCGGCGAGCCCGATCAGCTCATAGAGCAGCTGGCGCTTCAGGAACCAGGAGCCGTCGTGGTACTGCGCCTGCGCCGCGACCGAGCTCGCGCTGTACACCATCACGATGCCGATGCACGTGAGCAGTAGGACGATCGTAAAGAGGCCCCACGCGGCGCCGCGCCGGTGGATCAGGTCCACGACCGGCCTCCCCCCTGCGGCCCTCCGGCCCCCAGGGGACCTTTGGCCGCCGTCTTCGTGTCGTCGCGGCCCGCGCCCGGCGTGGTCTCGCGGGCGAGGGATGCGACCAGCGCCTGGTAGTGCTCCGCCCGGTGGCGGTAGTCCCGGTACTGGTCGAAGCTCTCGCACGAGGGCGACAGGGTCACCGCGTCGCCCGGCCGCGCGAGCGCCCGCGCGGCGGGCACCGCTTCGTCGAGCGTCCCGCACCGCACCACCGGCGCCGTCACGCCCGCGGCGGCGATCGCCTCGGCAAGCAGCGGCGCCATCGCGCCGAAGACGACGACGCCGCGCACGGTCTGCGCGGCGAGCGCTTCGGCGACCGGCGCGAAGTCCCGCGCCGACGCGTTGCGGCGCATGCCGCCGGCCAGCAGCACGAGCGGGCGGTCGAACGCGCGCACGGCGGCCGCGGCCGCGGCCGGGTTGGTCGCGAGCGAGTCTTCGTAATACCGGACGCCGCCGACCTCGGCGATGAGGGCGAGGCGGTGCGGCAGGCCGCGGAACTCGCGCAGCACCGCGCCGATCGCGGGCGCGCCGGCCCCGGCGACGCGCGCGGCGAGGGCGGCGGCCAGCGCGTTCTCGAGGGTGTGGGCCCCCGGCGACTGCAGGCGCGCGTCCGCAAGGTCCTCCTCTCGTCCGTCCAGCCGCAGCACGATCCGGCCGTCTACGACGCACGCCCCCTCGTCGACCGCCCGGGTCCGGCTCCAGAAGAGCACCCGGCCGCGCGCGCCCGCGGCGAACCCCCGCGTCACCGGATCGTCCCCGTTGAGCAGCGCCCAGTCGTCCGCGCGCTGGTAGGCGAGAATCCCGCGCTTCGTCTCGGCGTACGCGTCGAACGAGCCGTGGTCGTCGAGATGGTGCGCGGCGACGTTCGTCACGACCGCCACGTGCGGGCTGTGCCCGAGGCCCACCAGCTGGCGGTTGCTGATCTCGACGACGAGCACGGCCTGCGGCGTGACCTCCGCGAGGCGGTACAGAATCGGCACGTGCGTGCGGTCGTTGCCGGTCTCGAACGTCGCGCGGCCGCTCCGCGCCAGCATCGTCGCGGCGAGGCGCACGACGGTGAACTTGCCGTTCGTGCCGGTGACCCCCACGATCGGACAGGGGACCGTCTCGAAGAAGAGCGCCGTCATGCTGCTGAGCGGCACCCCCCGGTCCCGTGCGCGGCGGACGGGCGCGTTCTCGGCGTGCCGGAACCACGCCTGACTCACGTAGATGATCTCGGCGGCGTCGATGCCCTCGAGGTAGCGATCGCCGAAGCAGCGCGTGATCGGGGCGCCGGCGAGCCGCTCGAGCGCCGCGGCCTGCTCGTCCTGCGTCATCCACTGGTGCGTGCGGCGGAACGCGCCGGGAAACGCGTCGGCGCCCGCGAGATCGTGCGCGGTGATCGTCGTGATGCCGTGTGCGAGGAGAAAATCCACGACCGTCGAGCCTTCCGTCCCGGAGAAGCCGAGCACGTGAATGCGGCGGCCGCGCAGACGCGCGAGCACGTCGGCCATCACGGCCGCAGCCCCACGCCGACCGCGGCCAGCAGCGCCCCGCAGAGCCAGAACCGCACGACCGTCTGCGTCTCGGTCCAGCCGCACAGCTCGAAGTGGTGGTGCAGCGGGCTCATCCGGAAGAGCCGGCGCCCGCCGGTCGACTTGAACCACGCCACCTGCAACATGACCGACAGAGCCTCCGCGACCGCGACGCCGCCGACGATCAGCATCAACACCTCTCGTTTGGAGAGTACCCCGGCCACGGCGAGCGCCGCGCCCAGCCCGATCGATCCGACGTCGCCCATGAACACGCCGGCCGGATAGGCGTTGTGCCACAGGAAGCCGAGCGCGGCGCCGCCCGTGGCCGCGGCAATCACGGCCGCCGGGCCCGCGCCGGCCCGAGCCGCCAGCACCGCGAGCGCCCCCGCCCCGATCGCGACCGTGCCCGCGGCCAAGCCGTCGAGTCCGTCGGTCAGGTTGACCGCGTTGACCATGCCGACGACGAGGAGCAGGCAAAAGACGGGATACCCCCAGCCGAGCTCCCAGCGCACGGGAGTCCCGGGAATCTCGAGCGCGCCGCCGAGGTGGGGCTGCCGCAGCACGTACACGCCGAGCAGCAGCGCCGCGGGAATCTGCAGGGCGAACTTTTCCCGCGCGCGCAGGCCCAGGTTTCGTCCGCGCACGAGCGAGAGCGCGTCGTCGAGAGCGCCGATCGCGGCAAACACCGCGACCGCGGCGAGTCCGACGAGGAGATCCGGCCCGAGCCGCCCGGCCCAGGCACCGGCCGCGACGGCCGCGGCCAGCAGCGCGCCGATGATGAGCAGGCCCCCCATCGTCGGCGTGCCGGCCTTCGCGGCGTGCAGCGCGGCCGCGGAGGGATCGAGGGTCATCTTGCGCGCCACCGCGTCCTCGCGCACCCGCTGCGCGGCGCCGGCGCGCGCGAGCCGGGCGATGAGCGGCCGGCCGCCCACGACGACCAGCAGGCACGCGAGGATCCACGCCGCGGCGAGGGCCGGCGTCATCCCGCGCGCCGCGGGGCCTCGCGCCCCGTCTCGTGCGGGGCCTCCGGGCGGAGGCCGTCTACGATCTGCTCCATCGCCAGCGCCCGCGAGCCCTTCACCAACACCACGGCCCCGGGGCGGATTTCCCGCCGCAGCGCACCGAGCGCATCCGCGCGATCGATGGTGTGCACGACGCGCGGCAGTCCGGCCTCGCCGGCCGCCCCCGCCAGGTCCGCGGCCAGGGGGCCGAGCGCGATCAGCACGTCGACTCCCCGCCGCGCCACCTCGCGTCCGACCCCGCGGTGGGCCTCCATCGAGAGCGCTCCGAGCTCGCGCATATCGCCGAGGACCGCGATCCGCGGCCGCCCCGCAAACTCGTCCATCAGGTCGAGCGCGGCCTCCATCGAGCGCGGACTGCTGTTGTACACGTCGTTGATCACGACGGCGCCCCCGAGCCGCAGCACCTCGAGGCGTTTCGCCATCGCCCGCGCGCGGCCGAGGCCGCGCGCGATCCCGGCCGCGGGGACGCCGAGGGCCGCCCCGGCCGCCGCGGCCGCGAGCGCGTTGCGGATCGCGTGCCGCCCCGGGACGGCGAGCGCGACGGGGATCTCGTCTCCCCCGACGCGCAGGACAAACGTGCTGCCCTCCCCCGGCCGCATCCGGACGTCCCGGGCCGTCGCGTCCGCGTCCCCGAACCCGAACGTGATCACGCGCGCCGGCCCCCGGCCTGCCAGGCCGAGCGCGAGCGGGTCGTCGGCGTTGAGCACGGCCACCCCCTCCGGCGGCAGGCCCTCGATCAGCTCCCCTTTCGCGGCGGCGAGCTGCTCGCGGGTTTCAAAGAAGTCCATGTGCGACTCGCCGATCGCGGTCACGACCCCGATCTGCGGACGGGCGATCTCCACGAGCTCGCGAATCTGACCGGGCCCCCGCATCGCCAGCTCGAGGACGGCGACCGACGCGGCCGCGGGCAGGTTGACGAGCACGAGAGGGATGCCGATCTCCGTATTCCAGTTCTCCGGCGACCGCGCGGTCTCGAACCGTTCCGCGAGCACGAGCGCCGTCATTTCCTTGGTCGACGTCTTGCCGACGCTGCCGGTGATGCCGACGACACGCAGGGGCCGACGCTCCCGCAGTCCCCGGCCGAGCCGCTGTAGCCCGAGCAGCGTGTCGGCCGCGCGGATCAGGACCGCGCCGGCGCCGGCGGCCTCGCCGGCGGCGTCCGCGGAGATGAGCGCGGCGCCGGCGCCGCGGCGCAGCGCCTCGCCGACGAACCGGTGGCCGTCCGCGTGCTCGCCGCGCAGCGCGACGAACAGCATCCCCGGCTCGACCTCCCGGCTGTCGATCGCGGCGCCGCATACGGACGCCGCGGGATCACCGCGTACGACCGCGCCGCCCGCGAGCCGGGCGGCATCGGCGGCGGAGATCGAGACCGGCGTCACCGCGTCTTCCCGGCACACCGCGCGCGCAGCACCTCCCGGGCGACCGCGCGGTCGTCGAAATCGATCACCTGGTCGCCGACGATCTGATAGGTCTCATGCCCCTTGCCGGCGATCACGACGACGTCGCCGGGCCGCGCGAGCGCGATCGCCTGCTCGATCGCCAGGCGCCGGTCCGCCGCGCTCGAGAAGTTGCGCGCCCCGAGCGCGCCGGCCTCGATCTCGCGCAGGATCGCTTCGGGATCCTCGCCGCGCGGGTTGTCGGAGGTAAAGAAAGCGTAGTCCGCGAGGGTCGTCCCGATGCGTCCCATGATCGGGCGCTTCGTCCGGTCGCGGTCGCCGCCGCAGCCGAAGACCACGATCCGCCGTCCCGGCGAGATCTCGCGGGCGAGCCGCAGGACCTGTTCCAGACTGTCGGGGGTGTGCGCGTAGTCCACGATGACGGCGAAGGGCTGGCCCTCGTCGACGGGCTCGAACCGCCCGGGGACGCCCGTCGTCGACTCGAGCACGCGCCGCATCGTCTCGGCGGGCACGCCGCGGCTGAGCCCGACCGCGAAGGCGGCGAGCGCATTGCTGACGTTGAAGCGGCCGGGCAGCGGCAGCGCCACCGGCACGCGCCCCTCCGGCCACACCACCGTCATCCCCGTCCCGCGCGGCGAGAGCGTGAGCGTTTCCGCGCGGATCCGCGCGGGCCGGTCGATGCCGTACGTCCACACCGGGGCGCGGCTGGCCCGCGCCATCGCGTCGCCGTACGAATCGTCGGCGTTGACGATAGCCACACCGCCGGGCTCCAGCATCGCGAAGAGGCGGGCTTTCGCGTCGCGGTACCCCTCGAGCGTGCCGTGCAGGTCGAGGTGGTCCTGCGTCAGATTCGTGAAGACCGCGGTGACGAACCGGCATTCGGCGACGCGGTCCAGTTCGAGCGCGTGCGACGTCACCTCCATCGTCACGTCCTGCACGCCGCGGTCGCGCATCTCGCGCAGGAGCCGCTGCAGATCCGACGCCTCCGGCGTGGTCGGCGTCGTCGCGTGGAACTCCACCGGCGCGCCGTCCAACTGCACGCCGAGCGTACCGATCACGGCGCTGCGCCGGCCGGCCGCGCGAAGGATGGCGTCGACGAGGAAGGTCGTCGTGGTCTTGCCGTTGGTCCCGGTGGTGCCGCAAACGTTGAGTTCGCGCGAGGGATGCCGGTAGAAGGCGGCCGCGGCCGCCGCGAACGCGCGGCGCGTGTTCGGCACGACGACCTGCGTCGCGGCAAGGTCGGCGAGCGGATGATCGACGAGGAGCACCGCGGCGCCGCGCCGCACCGCGTCGGCGGCGTAGCGGTGTCCATCCTGCGTGAAGCCGCGGATCGCGGCGAACAGATCGCCCGGACGGACGCTGCGGGAGTCGTGCGCGAGCCCGCTGAACTCCCGGCCTTCGCCCCCGAGCACGGAGACTGCCGCCGCCCCGCCGTCCTCCGCGGCCAGCGCGGCCACAAGGTCAGTAACGCGCATTCGGTGGTCCTCCGGGCTCAGCATACCATCAAAACGCGCAGCCGCCCACGAGCGCGCGGCGCCTGTCAGCGCGGGGCCGGTGCCGGCGGGGCCGCGGCCGGCACCGGCCCCGCCGGCGGGGGCGTCGGTGAAACCGGCAGCGTCATCAGCGAAGCCGCCTGCGGCGTCTCTTCCGGCGCCACCCGAAGGTACCACAATGCCTGGCGGGCGATCTCGTGGAAGACCGGCGCCGCCACGTCGCCGCCGAAGTACACGCCGCGCGGCTCGTCGATGACCACCAGGATCGCCAGGCGCGGGGACGGCACCGGCACGATGCCCACGAACGACGCGACGTACGCGCCGGGCTCATAGCCGCCCGACGGGCCGGGGCGCTGCGCGGTGCCCGTCTTGCCGGCTACCGTGTAGCCGTCGACCTGCGCCTTGACCCCGGTGCCGGCGCGCACGACCTCCCGCATCATCGCGAGCACCTGTGCCGCCACCCCCGCGTCGATGACCCGGTGCCGCGTCACGTCGCCGGGCGTCGAGATCGTCCGGCCGGCGGCGTCCCGGACGACGGCGACGACATGGGGCCGCACGGCGAGGCCGTCCGTCGCGAACGACGATTCGGCGACCAGCAGCTGGACCGGCGTCACGGAGATGCCCTGACCGAAGGCGATGTTCTGAAGGGTCGGCCCGTACCACTGCGCGACCGGCCGCACGAGCCCCGCGACTTCACCCGGCAGATCGATTCCGGTCGGGCGGCCGAAGCCGAACTGCCGGATGTATGCGAACATCGCGTCCTTCCCGAGCCGCGTCGCAACCTGCGCCGCGCCGACGTTGCTCGAATACTTGATGATGTCCGCCAGGCCGAGCGAGTCGAAGTGCTCGTTGGGCTCCGCGTCGTGGATCGTCGCGCCGTTGATTCGAATCTTTCCCGGATCGGTCCACCGGTCCTCGAGCGTGACGGCGCGGCTGTCGAGCGCGGCGGCCGCGAGGATCAACTTGAACGTCGATCCGGGCTCGTACACGTCGGCGACCGCCGGGCTTTTCCACAGCCGCGGCGGCGCGTCCTGATACCGGTTCGGATCGAACGACGGCGCCGCCGCCAGCGCGAGCAGTCCGCCGGTCTCCGGATCCATGACGATCACCAGGCCGGCGCGGGCCCGCGACTGCTCCACCGCGCGGGCGACCTCGCGCTCGGCGATGTGCTGGATGACCTCGTCGATCGTGAGCACCAGCGTCGCGCCGTCGCGCGGGGGGGTGACGATGCGCTGCGTCTGGATGAGCTCCCGGCCGATCGCGTCCCGATCGGCCACCTCGATCCCACCGGTGCCGCGCAGCACGCGGTCGTACTGCAGTTCGAGGCCGGCCAGCCCCGCGTCGTCGGTGCCGGTGAACCCGAGGAGGTTCGCCGCAAGCGTGCCGGCGGGGTAGGCGCGCCGCGACTCCGGGACGATCCCGGCCGTCTCGCCGAGATCGAGCGCGCGGAGCCGGTCCGCGACCTCCGCGGGCTGCCGCCGCGCGAGCCAGGCGAAGTACGGGCCGCCGCGGCGCAGCCGCGCCTCTACCTCGCCGGGTGAGAGCCCGAGGACGGGCCCGGCCGCGCGCGCGAACGCGCCGGGATCGTCGATCGCCCTCGGCACCGCGTAGATGGAATCGACCTCGACGTTGATTGCGAGCGGCCGGCCGGCCTGGTCGAGGATCTGTCCCCGGCGGCCGGGCAGGCGCAGCGACTCCAGCTGCTGGCGGTCCGCGAGCCGCGCGAGCGCGCCGGCGCGCACGATCTGCAGATCGACCATACGGACGACAAGGAGGCCGAGCGCGACGATCCAGACGCACGATAACGCGACGAGCCGCCGCCGGGCGATGCCGTCGGGCTCGCCGGGGGGGGCGTGATCACCCCGCGGATTCGCGCCGCCGGGGCGAAACCGGGGAGGCCCCGACCCGTCCGCGGTATGATGTCGCCGGCGCGGCCGTGACGGACGGCGCCGGTTCATCGTGGAGCCGGTGCGGCCTGCGCTTCGCTGCGGTTGAAGTACGCGCCGAACCGCTGCCACACCCCGGCCCGATGGTCATCGGGACGGACCGCGGTGTGCGGCAGCCGGATCGCGGCGATTTGGTTCGCGCCGGGCGAGCGCAGGCCGAGGCGCGTCACGGCCAATCGCTCGATGCGATCCGGGGCCTTCAGGGAGGAGGCGGTGGCCTGGAGACGTTCGTGGTCCGTCTCTAGTGCGGCGATGTCCTTCGACAGGTGCAGGATCTGGTAGCCGATGTGTGCGGCGTTGGATACAGCTGCGACGTATGCGATGAACGGGAGTACCGCGAGTGCTGCGATTGTGAGTGCTGAAACTACCGGGTAACGTCTCCGCCGACGCCGGGTCGCCTCCCCCCCTTCGGCCCAAGATTCCGGCAGAAGCACCGGATAGACTCGATGCTGCCGTTCAAGCGCTAGCATGTGATGCTGCTCTGCCGGCCGGCAAGCGGCCGGCTGCCGTCGATCAGCCGCTCGGCCGCACGCAGGCGCGCGCTGCGCGCCCGCGGGTTGCGGGCAATTTCGGCCGCGGACGCCGTGACCGGCTTCTTCGTCAGAATCCGCACGAGCCGCTCGCCGCCGCACCGGCACTCCGGCAGCCCGGGCGGACAAGTGCAGCCGCGCGCGAACCGGACGAGCGTCGTCTTGACGACGCGGTCCTCGATGGAGTGGAAGGCGATCACGCAGAGCCGGCCGCCCGGCCGGAGGCGCCGCACCGCCTGCGGCAGCGCGCGCTCGAGCGACTCGATCTCGCGGTTTGTCGCGATCCGCAGCGCCTGAAACGTACGGGTCGCCGGATGCAGCCGCCCGCGGCTCGCGCCCACCGCCGCTTCGACGGCGCGCGCCAGGTCGCGGGTCGTCCGCAGGGGACGCCGCGCCACGATCTGCCGGGCGATCTTCCGCGACGCCCGCTCCTCGCCGTAGCGATAGATCAGGTCGGCGAGGTCGCGTTCCGAGAGCGCGTTCACCAGATCGGCGGCCGTCCGGGATTCGCCGCGGTCCATGCGCATGTCGAGCGGTCCGACGCGGTCGAAGCTGAACCCGCGTTCCGCCTCCATGAGCTGCCGCGTCGAGACCCCGATGTCCAGCAGCACCCCGTCCACCGCCCCCACGCCGAGCACGTTCAACGCCTCGTCCAGGTCGCCGAAATTCGCCTGCGCCAGCGTCACGTTCTGACCAAACGGGCGCAGCCGCTCTTCGGCGCGCGCCAGCGCTTCGCCGTCCCGGTCCAACCCGACCAGCCGGCCGGCCGGCGCGATCTTTCGCAGCAGCGCCTCGGCGTGGCCGCCTTCGCCGAGCGTCGCATCAACGATCACGGCGCCGGGCCGCGGCGCGAGGTACGCCAGCACCTCGTCCACCAGCACCGGGACATGCATTGTCGCGTGAGGGGATTCCGACGCGCCCATCCACACGGCCACCGTCGCCAGCACGACTCACCGCCAACCTCGGGTTGCTCAGCACCTTACAGCGTCAGCGCCTGGAGCTGTTGCGCCAGTTCCTCCGGCGCCTTCCGAACCTTCTGGAGCCGCCTGCGCCAGGCGGGGGTGCTCCAGAGTTCCAGGTGTCCCCCCACCCCGATGATCGTTACCGACCGCGTGATGCCTGCGTGCTCGCGCAGATGCGGCGCGAGAAAAATCCTACCCTGCCGGTCGAGTTCGCAATCTTCGGCCGCCGACAGCACGTACCGGCGCGCCTCGTGCTGGCCCAGCGGCAGCGTCCGGAGCTTCTCTTCGAGCGACTGCCATTCAGGCGCGGAAAAGGCGAAAAGACACGGGTCGGTCCACCGGGTGACGATGATGCGGTCGCCCATGACCGCCCGAAATTTGGGCGGAATCACCACCCGCCCTTTGTCGTCCAGCGCGTACTGCGCTTCGCCCCTGAGCATCCGCCGCCGTCACTACCGGTCCCGACCTCACCGGCCGACTCTGCGGCCGGCCGCCATGTAATTGAAGCCGCGTGGGCCGTGGGATACTCATCCCCCACTGCTCCCTACGAACCCCCACCATTCTCCACATGCCCCCATACTCCTGCATTTAGACACGCGCAGCAACAAAAAAACCCCGGCATTTTGCGCGAGGCGGCGTGCCAGATCACTATCGTACTGGTGTTCGCTTATTGCTCTCCGGGGCCGGGACGATCCCCGTTGCCGCGCGGCAGGTCGACGTTCTCCGACTCGGGCGAGGTGCGTCCGGACAGCATACCGGCCTGCAGCGTGCCGGCGATGCCGAGCGCGAGCAGCAAGTCGCCGGGGCTCAGGACCACACCGACGCCGCCGACCACGAGCGGCAGCGTATCCCCGAGCGGCGCGAGCACCGTCCGCGGACCGGCCAGGACGTAGAAGGGCCCGGTCGCGCCGCCGAAAATGAGGGACCGTGAGATCACACGAATGACCGCTCCGGAGACCGGCATGCGGCCGGCGTTTGCCGCGATCACGATCGCGTTGAGCGCCGCGCCGGCGAGCGCAAGCCACAACCACGGCAGGGTCAGGTTGGCCGCCAAACCGATGAGTGCCAGAAGATAGCCGAGGATGACGAGGACGCGCGCCGTCTCAACCGGCACGAGGGCGGCCCGCGCGGCGGTCACCGAGGCGACCGCCAGCACGAGGAGCGGCAGCCAGCGCGGCGCGAGTCGGGTGAGATTGACGAGCCGTCCGCCGCGCAACCGGCCGATGGCGACGCCGGCCAGCACCGCGATTACAAGGATCAGTACAGAACCTCGCGCATTCCCGTCCGGTGCCGCACGACCACCACGTCCGCGCTTTCCTGGAGTCGCCGGATCGCCGACGTCACCGACGGCACCTGCACCGAGTGAAACGTAAACGAGCCGCGCTGCGGGCGGGGCTCGTCGAACGCGTTGCCGCAGGCGACGCAGTAGTAGCCGCGCTCGGGGACGAGCGATCCCCGCGCGTGCGCCCAGCGGATCGTCACGTGGCTCACCACGTTGGGGCGGCCGCACTGCGGGCACCGCACGCTCATGGACGCCATTATAGCAGGGGGCCGCGCCCTACCGCCCGCCCTGAGCCTGCGGCGCGAGCCAAAGCGCGCGGACCGTCATGACATTAAATCGGCCCGGGCTCCCGCGCCGACGTCAAAAAATCGCGTCCGGCCTGACCCAGCAGACGGGTCAGGTGCGTGTAGGTGTAGCGGATGCCCTGGCGGATCAAGCCGGGAATCGCCTCCGGGGCGCCGGTTGAGCCGGCGACTTTGCCGGCGGCCAGGATCGCGCGGAAGGCGCCGTCGATCGCGGCTCGGACCTCCGGAACGTCCGTCCGCCCCGGGTACCCCATTGCCTGCGCGAGATCGGACGGCCCGACGAAGAAGACGTCGATCCCCGGCACCGCGAGGATCTCGCGAAGGTTCGCGAGCCCGTCCGTATCCTCGATCTGCACGCAGACGAGCGTCTCGCGGTTGGACGCCTCCACGTAGTCGGCGGCCGAGCCGCCGAGCCCGTAGCCGGCGGGGCGCGTGCCCGCGGCGAGCCCCGTGAGCCGAGCGGATGATATTTGACGGCGTCGACGGCGGCGCGGGCTTCGTCCGCGGTGCTCACATGCGGCACCTGCACGCCGAGCGCGCCGGCCTCCAGCACCTGCAAGATTGCCTCCGGGCTATTGACCGCCGGCCGCGCGATCGGGGTGGTGCCGCCGGCCTGCGCGGCCATCGCCATCAGCTCGACGGTTTCGCGGTTGATCGTCCCGTGCTCGCAGTCGATCAGCACCCAGTCGAAGCCGAGGCGCCCCGCCATCTCGACAATCTGCGGCGACGGGATCATCACGGACAGACCGATCGCCGGCCGCCCGGAGAGGAGCGTCGCCTTCATAGTGTTGGTCAGCACGCCGGCCGCCGCGCCGGCGCCGCCCGCACCGGCGTCGGGGTCAGCGCCGTTCGAGGGCCTCGCGGTTCACGACGTTGGGCGGGACCTCGCCGCGCACGCCGGCCAGGCAATTTTCCGCGGCGAGCGTCGCCATTTTGATCCGGGTCGCCACGCTCGCGCTGCCGAGATGCGGCGGCAGCACGACGTTGTCGAGCCTGAGCAGCGGCTCGTCCATCGGCACCGGCTCCTGCTCGAAGACGTCGAGCCCCGCCGCCCAGATCTTGTTGTCGACGAGCGCCCGGTAGAGCGCGCGCTGGTCCACGATGGGACCGCGCGCGATGTTGACGAGCACCGCGGTGCGCTTCATCAGCCCCAACTCGCGCTCGCTGATGAGATGCCGCGTCTCCGGCGTGAGCGCGCACGAGATCACGACGAAGTCCGACTGCGCGAGCAGCTCGTCCAGCGGCACGTGGCGGGCGTTCACCTCCCGCTCCTGCGCCTCCGGCAGCCGCGTGCGGTTGTTGTAGAGCACCGGCATCGCAAACCCCGCCGCGCGCCGGGCGATCGCGCAGCCGATCCGGCCCATCCCCACGATGCCGAGCGTCGCGCCGTGCACGTCCTGCCCCGTGAAGCCCATGATCTCCCAGGTCTTCCAGCGGCCCGACCGCGTGAACTTGTCGCCCTCGGCGACCCGGCGGGCGGTGGCCATGAGGATCGCCCACCCCATGTCGGCCGTGGTTTCGGTCAGCACGCCCGGCGTGTTGGTGACGAAAATGCCCCGGCGCGTCGCCGCCGGGACCTCGATGTTGTCGTAGCCGACGGCGACCTGCGCGATCACGCGGCAGTGGGCCATCCGGTCGATCACCTCGGCGTCCATCTTCTCTGTGATGAGACAGATGACGCCGTCGGCGTCGACGACCTCGCGCAGCAGGACGTCCCGCGCCACCGGCGTGTCGTCCTTGTCCCACCCGCGGACTTCGACCGGCGCCTCGCGCAGGACGCGCGCCGCGGGCCCGGGCAGCGGCCGGGTCACATAGATTCGGGGTGTCGCCATCGCGTCGATCCTCCTCCTACAGCATCGCCCACGCGTCCATGAAGACGCGCTTGGTGCCGGCGACGACCGTCGCGGTCGCCTCGCCCGGCAGCGGCTTGACCTCGAAGGACAGGAACGGCCGGCGCTCGCCGCCGGCGGTCGCGCCGCCGAGGTAGCCGATCTCGAACAGCACCCGCAGAAACTCGAGCACTTCCGGCGTGTCGTTCTCGCCGCCGACCACGCCGAAACGGGGGTGCACGTCGCCGTACGCCGCGTGCGCGCGGTCGCGCATCGCGCAGTTGCCGATGTGCGCGTGCACGAGATGGTCGCGGGCGCACAGGAGGGCGTCCCGCGTCCGTTCGCCGAGCAGCGGCAGGTGGCTCAGGTCGAGCATCAGCCCGAAGTCGGCGTGCGTCCGGCGCACGCGCTCGGACACAGCCACGCAGAGCGCCGTCGGCCCGGCGAGCGCCTTCTTCTCGATCGTGCGGTCGAACGTCTCGAGCGTGATCCCCACCCCGCGGCCGCGCCCGTATTCGCAGATCTCCGTGAGCGACTCGACCAGCCGGTCCACCGCCTTCGCCTCGTCGCCCGCCCCCGGGTACGGCCCGCTCAACACGGCGAGCCGCCGCGCGCCGAGGTCGACGGCCTGGTCGACGCAGTTCTTCACGAGCGCCACCGCGCTAAGCCGCGCCGTCTCGTCGGCGGCGTTGAGGTCCGACTTCGTCACGAGCAGCGCGGACTGCGCGCCGAACCCGACGGCCAGGTGCGCCTCCGCGAGCAGCAGCGCCGCCTGCTTCCGCTGCTCCGCGTCGTTGACCCAGCCGACTTCGACCGCCGTAAAGAACGGGTCCGCGGCGATCTCGCGCAGGGTCTCGACGTACGGCCCGTCGCCCTTCATGACCGCCGGATAGGCCATGAAGTGCACAATTCCGAGACGCAGATAGCGGCTCCAGGGTTCCCGCATCACGTCACCTCATCGAGAGCCGCGGCTCTGCCCGTTGCCGGAGGTCCCGAGCGGCGCCTCCTGCGCCGGGCGGGCCTGCCGCGGCACGAGCGGGCGGAGCGCGGCGATCGTCTGCCAGGCGGCGTCGAGGACGCCCGGCTGCGGGAGAATCTCGGCCGAGAGGAAACCCCCGTAGCCCATCTCGCCGAGCGCCCGCACCACCGGCCCGAAATCGAGGTGCCCCCACCCCGGCGCGCGCCGGTTGCTGTCGGCGGCGTGCACGTGCCAGACGCGCGCGCCGCCGCGGCGGAGCGCCGCGGACATGTCGGTCTCCTCGATGTTCATGTGAAACGTGTCCGGCAGCACACCGACGTTGTCCTCGCCGAGCCGGTCGATCAGATCGAGCACCTCTTCGACGGTGTTGAGCCAGTTGGTCTCGTACCGGTTGATCGGCTCGATCACGAGCCGCACCCCCGCGGTCCCGGCCGCCCGGGCCACGGTGCCGAGTCCCTCGAGCAGGTGCTCCTCGGCGAGCGCCCGGTCGGTCTCCGGCGGGATCGGGCCGTGGATCAGCCCGACGATGAGCAGCGCGCCGAGCCGGCGCGCCACCGAGACCTGCGCGAGGAGCCGGGCGGCCGCGCGCACCCGCACCTGTTCCTCCGGGGCGGTGAGACTCAGCCCTTCTTCTAAGTAGGCCTGCCCCGTCCCGACGGCCGGCACCGCGATCCCCGAACGCTCCGCCGCGGCCGCGAGCGCCTCGACGTCCACGTGCCCCGGGTCGCGGATGGCCATCTCGACGCCGTCGAACCCGAGGCCCGCGAGCGCCGGGATCGTCGCCTGGACGTCCGCGGCCGCGACCGCGGCGAACCGCGTCTGCGAGACGGAGATCGTGTACGCCAGTCTCACGGCGGATAGCCGAGGCTGTAGATGCTCTTTCCGCCGTTGCGCGGCCCCTTGAGCACCGCGTCGAGCTCGTGGGGATCCCGCTCCGTCATCATCTCGATCGGCGGCAGCGTGCCGGGCGGGAAGGTGCGATGCACGTCCGTCACCAGCCGCTCCAGGTAATCGAGGAGCTGCTCCACGCCCTTGTAGGCCTTCTCGGCGCGCGCGATGCTGCTGCGCCCGACGACGCCTTCGATGTACGCCTTCACCTCGATCGGCCCCGCGCCGACCTGACTGTACCAGTTGATCGGACGATTCAGGAGATTGCCGGCCTTGTCGACGTGGTCGCCCGGCAGGAACCCCTGCACCTTGTTGTCGGGCGCGTCCTTCATGTCGATCAGGTCGGGGAACAACGCGAGCGACCAGGACGTCTCGACCTCGTCCCCGTGGATAAACGGGGTCTCGTAGGTGCCGCCCTCACCGATGAGCTTGAAGTGATCGCGGATCGGATGATACCAGTTGACGAGCAGGAGCAGGCTCGGCACGCGGTACTTCTTCGCGAACTGGTGCATCGCCGTGGGGATGACGTACTCCTGGCCGTGGCCGTTCAGCAGAATCTGCTTGCGGAAGCCCATGTTCCAGAACCCCGCGATCATCGCCCGGACGTACCCCGCGAAGATCTCCTCGGGGATCACGATCGTGCCCTGCATGCCGAGATGGTGGTACGGATGCGAGCCGTACCAGACCGGCTGGGCGACCGTGCAGCCGGTGCGCGCGGCAACTTCTTCCGCCATCCGGCAGACCAGGAACACATCCTCGCCGAGCGGCGCGTGCGCGCCGTGCGTCTCGGTCGCGCCGAGCGGGATGATGAGGATGTCGTTCTTCTCGAGGCGCTCATCCACCTCACGCCCCGTCATGTTCTGCAGATAAATGCCGGTCCGCTTGTCCATGTGCCCGCCTTTCGGCGGGATCGTCCACTTCGCCAACGCATCACCTCGCAAATGTTGTCTCGCCGCTAGACTTCGGGGCGGGCACAGGGTTCCCTCGCCCGGCCGCGCGACGGCGCGGCCGTCAAATGCAGCCGTAGCCCAGGCCGAGGACCCCCAAGAAGGCGAAGCTCGCCAGGAACAGGATCGACGCGACGGCGGTGACCCACGCCGTGGCGCGGCCGCCCCACGGATGGCGCAGCCGGAGCATCAAGAACACCACCACAAAGAGGATGAGCTCGAAAAAGAACGTCGCGGAAATCAGCGTGATGCACATATGCTAGGCCGCGGGGAGCCGGGCCGCCAGGAGCGCCGTGACGGCCTCCGGATTATCGGCGTTGAGCCAATGGCCGCCGGCCACGTCGTCGACGAAGACGCGGCCGGTCGCCCGGCCGATCGCCTCCAGTCGAGCCGCCGACGCCTCCGCGACGACGGTCGATCGCGTCGCCCGGACGACATGCAGCGCGACGCCGGGGGGCGTCTCCTCCACCACGCTCCAGAGGTCCGCGCGGAAGAAATCCCGGAGCAGCGCCTCGAGCGCGGCGAAGTCGAGCCGCCACCGGTAGCCCCCGTCCGCGGGTTCCAAGTTTGTCGCCATCCAGTCGCCGATCCGCCGGTCGAACCCCAACCGCTCGAGCCGGGCGACGAGGTCCTCCCGGCGGGCAAACACCGCCGGCAGCGCCTCGACCGCCCGCAGCACCTCCCACGCGGCGCCCTGAGGCACGCCGGCGGACGGATCGGCGTCGACGACCCAGACCTGACGCAGACCGGACGGACGCCGCGCGAGGTACGCCAGCGCCACCTTACCGCCGAACGAATGTCCGAGCACCGCGCGCACCGGCGCGGCCAGCGTGCCCTCGAGGGCGGCGAGATCGCCGGCGCAGCTCTCCAGCGTGTGCGGCGGGGCAAATCCCTGCGACGCGCCGTGCAGCCGGAGATCGACGAGCACGGCGCCCCAGCCCGGACGGGCCTTCACCAGACCTCGCGCAACGGTCGTCCAGTTGCGGCCGGCGCCGAAGAACCCGTGCAGAACCAACAGGAGAGACCGCGGGTGGGCGCCGGCGTCCGCGAGGAGCGCGTGGTGGAGGATGCGGCGGACGTTCAAGCCGGGGCTGTCAGGTGGATACTTTGAACACCACGCCGAGCGCGTAGGTCGCGCCGCCGACGATCAAGCCCGCCGCCGTCATCTCGAGGCCGGACGACCACCAACTGCGGAGGGTGAACAGCGACTTCGCCGCGCCGACCAGGAAGTGGGCGACGAGCGAGATCATCGCCGCCCACAGGACCGCCGGGGTGCCGTGCAGCCAGAAGAACGGCAGCACCGGGATGAACGCCCCGAGCCCGGTGCTCACTCCGGCCGCGATGCCGGCCTGAATGGGATTGCCGCCCTCACCGCTTCCCCCCAATTCCTCCGTCACCATCGTCTGGAGCATCGTCTCCGGAGTCGCGCTCAGGCGCGCCGCGAGCTCATCCGCGTCGCGCTCCGGCAGGCCTTTCAACTGATAGAACAGCGACATCTCCTGCCGTTCTTCCTCGGGATTCTCCTCGATCTCCCGGCGCTCTCCGGCGACGTTGGCCGCGGCCACTTCGGACGACGACCGTTCGGCGAGGAAAGCACCGACCGCCATGGACAGCGCCGAGGCCACCGCGCCGGCCAGACCGGCCGTGAGCACGAAGCTCGACCCGCCCGTCGCGCCGGAGACCCCCGCCACGATCCCGAAGACCGCGCCGAGCCCGTCGTTCGCGCCGTAGACGGCACCCGAGATCCAGCTGGATCCCGACTGGTGCCAGCGCTCGCGGCCGAGGATCCGCTTGAGGTGTCCTTCCGGTGTCTCGACCCCGGCCACGGCGCCGGACCGCATCTCGTCCGCGGCCAGTGAGTGCGCGCGTTCATCCCGGCGAATCTCCGCGAACAAACGATCCGTCGCGGCGTCGCCGGTCGGGCGGCCGTAGGTGTCTGCGACTTCGTCGTTCTCGAGCGATTCGCGCCACGCCAAGACCTTTTCCGTCGCCGCGAGGAGGATCTGTAGACGCGTCCACAGGGGAAGGCGCACCGAGGCCGGATCGGGCACGGCCGCGCCGAGCTCTTTGAGGCGCGCCTCGAGGCGCTCGCGGTGGGAGCGCTCGCCCTCCGCCATCCGCCGCAGCACCTTGGCCTTGTTGGGATCGCGCTCCCGCGCCGCGAGCAGCTCGTACGCCAGGCGAGCTTGGATCTCGCCGCGCCAGGCGGCGAGCACGCGCGCCACCGCCTCGTCACGGTGGAGGGCCGGAGCGGGCCGGCTCATGTCCGCTCCGGCAGCCGGCTCTTGAGATCCGCGGGCCCGAACGGCCCCGGCTCCGCGATCAGCCGCCGCGCCGCCTCCACCTGGTTCCAGGTGTTCCACAACAGCACTCCGCGAACCCGGCCCTGCTGCAGGTAGTACACGACGCCCTCCCGGTTGGGCTGCTTCCAGTCGGCAAACGTCTCGAGCCGCGAATCCAGGTCCCCCACTGCCTCGTAGCCCAGGTCGAAGAGATCGGAATAGAAGAACGGCAGGTGATGGTACGGGCCGGCTTCGCCGGCCATGTTCCGCCCCGCGGCCCTGCCCATGGTGTTGGCATTGTCCTCGTGTTCCACGCGAATGCGCCGGCCGAGCGCGGGATTATGAAACGCCGCGACGTCGCCGGCCGCGTACACGTCGGGATGGCTCGTGCGCAGCAGCTCGTCGACGATCACTCCGTCCTTCGTCTCGAGGCTGGCCGCGCGGGCCAACCCGGCGTTGGGCTCGATGCCGAGGCCCGCGACGACGCCGTCGACAAGGAGGTCCAACCCGCTCTGCGTCCGGACGCGCGTCTTGTCGCCTGCCGCTTCCACGGCGGCGATCCGCTGCCCCGGCTGCACGTCGACGCCTTTCTCGCGATAGAACTCGTTGAGGAACCGCGACAGATCCGGCGGATAGACGCGCCCGCCGATGCCCTCGCTGGGGAAGAGCAGCACGGCACGCTTGTTGTTCATCGCGAGCGCGGCCGTGATCTCCGAGCCGATGAACCCCGCGCCGATGACCGCAAACCGCTCGCCGTGCTCGGTCAGCGCGCGAAGCCGCGTGTAGTCATCGAGCGCCCGGTAGTAGATGACGCGGCCGCCCTGATCCGGACCATCGAGCCGCCGGGGGGTCCCACCCGTCGCGAGCAGCAGCTTGTCCCACTCGTAGGCCGTCCCTTGATCGTCGGTCACGCGCCGCTGCCGCAGGTCGAGGCCCGCGACGGTCCGGCCGAGCCGCAACTCCACGCCCTGGCGGTTCGTGCGGCGCCAGATGCTGTCGAGCGGCTTGCCTGTCCAGAGCGCTTTGGTCAGTGGGGGACGGTTGTACGGCGGGTGTGTCTCGGACCCGATGAGCGCGATGGAGCCGGACGGATCGACCTGACGAATGCCCTCGATCGCGGCATCCGCCGTCATGCCGCCGCCCACGATGGCGTACTTGTACCGCATGTTCACCGCCTCCGCTCTAGCGCAGCAGCCTCGAGCGCCTCCGGTCCGCGTATACCCGGCCCTCGGCCTGGCAGACGGGACAGTAATACGTTTCCCGGTCCTCGTAGTAGATCACGGCGATGCGGGTCCCGCATCGCGGACAGGGCTCGCCGCCCTTCCGGTGCACCGCGAGACCCTCGAGCGGCTCTTTCATCGGCAGCCCGCCGGCGGCGCCTCTCTGGCTCGCGCCGCAGGCCCAGCTCCGGTGGACGTCGATGCCGCGTTCGAGGGTCGAGGGGATCGCGTGGTGGAGCCGGCGCACCTCGTCCTCGTCGAGGGCGGTCGTCATCGCCTGCGGCGAGAGACGCGCCGCCCACAGAATCTCGTCCGCGTACGTGTTGCCGATCCCCACGACGTACCGTTGGGTCACAAGAAAAGCTTTGAGGCGCATCCGCGCGCCCCGCAGCGCCCGCGCAAGCGCGGCGGGGGTGAATTCGGGAGAGAAGGGTTCGATCCCGAGCCCGGCAAGGGGCTCGGCGGTGTCCAGGCGGTCCGCCGGAAACACCCACACCGAGGCGGCCTTCTTCGGGCCCATCTCGATCATGTGGATGTCCGGCCCGCGGTCGAGCGCCAGCACGAGCGCGAGGTCCCGGGCGGTGCGCCCCGTTCCGCGCGGGACGGCGCGGAGCCGGCCGTTGCGCCGGAGATGGATCACGAGCACGAGGCCGCCGGTGAAGTCGAGCAGCAGGAGCTTGGCGCGCCGGCGCACGTCGGTGATCTGCCGGCCGCGCAGATCGGCGATCGACGGTTCGACCGTCTTCAGCACCGACACCCCGCGGACGACGACGTCCTCGACGGTCCGGCCGGCCACGAGCGGCGCGAGGTTCTCCGCGACGACGGTGACGAACGGAAGCTCAGGCATCGGTCGGCATGCGCGTCGTGGAGCGCGGCCCGGCCCGCATTACGTCACCGGCCGGGCCGCCCGAACGACGATGAGATGGTCCTCCGCGGTATCGGAGGCCGGGATCACCCGAACGACGACGTCGTCTATCACCCCGTCCCACGCGGCGAGCGCAGGCGGCACCGCGCGCGGATCGTCGACCGCGATGCACGTCTCCATCGGCGCGACCCCCATACGCTTGAAGCTCGCCGCGTATGCGGGAATCGCCCCGTACCGCTTGGCCTCCGCCGCGAGGCGTTCGCGTGCCGCGCGGCCGATCGCGACCCGGACGTAGGCCGCCAGGCGCGGCGCGGGGCGCCGCGCCTCGGCGGCCCCGGCGCGCACCCAGTCCGCGGAACGCCGGGCGTGGGCCGGCGTCAGCCAGTTGAGCAGCACGCCGTCGAACGCCTCGCCGGCCAGCCGGCACATCTTCGGCCCGAGCGCCGCGGCGTACACGCGGCACGAGAGCGCTCCGCGAAGCGCCGCCACTCCCTCCCGCATCCGGCGCAGCGCCTCCGGATTCGCCGCGCCGATGCCGAGCAGCAGCCGGTCGATCGGCAGGGCGTTCGTCTGCACCCCGTCGATGATGCTCTTCGGTCCCCGATTGTGCAGCGGGATAACGCCGACCCCCAGGTCGAGACGGCGGGTTTCGCCGGCGGCCGCGGCGAGCGCGGCCAGGCCGTCGATCGTCGGCGGATGGTTCACCCAGAATGACCCATAGCCGAGCGCCTCGGTCTCGCGCGCCGTGGGGCGAATGACGTCCGCCGGAATGCCGGCGAATACCGCGACTCCCCGGCCCATCATCGCCTCCTCCGTGGCGCGTCGAGGGCGGGCGCCCTCCAGATCACCGCGTCCTCACTGGTCGAGGAACAGCCGGTCGATCACCACACGCAGGCCTTCCTGCTCCGGCGGCGGACACGTCCACGCCGCCGCGGCGATCACGTCCGGCGGGCTCGTCTCCACCGCCACCCCGAGCCCGGCGGTCCGGATCATCGCGAGATCGTTATGCGCGTCGCCGACCGCGACCGTCTCGCCGACCGCCACCCCGAGCGCCGCCGCCAGCACCGGCAGCGCGCGCCCTTTGTCGTTGCCTACGGGCAGAATCTCGAGGTAGTCCTTTTGGGAGAACACGCGGTTGACCGCCACCGGCAGCGCCCCCAACGCGTCGCCCATCGCCTTGAGATCCGACGGGTCGCCGACGATCAGCATCTTCAACGGATCCTCGTCGGGCGATGCGTCGAGGAGCGCCTGGAAACTGGGGGTCTCCTCAATGACGAGCGGCCGGTCCCGATGCTCGTACAACTTGGTCAGCGGCGTGCTCCGCTCCGCGTACACCTGCCCGTGGAGGAAGAGCAAGGGCGAGGTGTCCGGGAACCGCCGCAGCACGGGCAGCACCGCCCGGGCCACCGCCTGCGGCAGCGCCGTCCGCGCCAGGACGCGGTCGGCGGCGAAGTCGTAGACCAGCCCGCCGTTGTAGATGATCACCGGCGAATCGGCGCCGACGGCCTCCACGAAGGGCCGCGTGGCCTGCCAGGGACGGCCGGTCGCGAGGCACACCTTGATGCCGCGCGCCTGCGCGCGGTGGATCGCGTCGATCACGCCCGGCGGCACCACCTTGCTTTCCGGGACGAGCGTGCCGTCGACGTCGGTGACGAGCAGCCGGTAGCGGCGACGCCGGCGCATGCCGTCGGCTGGTCCCGCGGACGCGGGGCTCAGATCCGGACCATCACTTTGCCGTCTTGACGTTTGCTCGCGCGCAGCACGGCGTCCCGCGCCTCGGCGAGCGGGAACCGGCTCGTGATGATCGGCCGGAGGTCGATCCGCCCCGACGCCATGAGCCGGATCACGTTCTGGAAGGTCCCGTACCCGGAGTGGCCCTGCGCCCCGAAGACCTGCGCGGCGTGCGTCTGCAGATGCTCGAGGTACATCGGCGCGCGCTCGGCCGCCCGGCCGATGATGATGATCCGGCCGCCGATCGCGAGCGCCGCCTCCATCTCCGGAACGGTCCGCGTCGGCGCGCCCGCGGCTTCTACCATCATATCCGCCCCGCGGCCCTTGCTCGCCTCGAGGATCACCGCGTGCGGGCTCGAGCCGGCCTTCTCCAGATCCACCGGGCTGTGCACCTCGTCCGCGCCGACCTTCCGCGCAAGCGCCTGGCGCATCGCGCTGACCTCGAAGGCGATCACGCGGCTCGCCCCCGCGGCGCGCGCCAGCGCGATCGCGGCGAAGCCGATCGGGCCGGTCCCAAACACCGCGACGATGCCGCCGGGCTTGAACCCCTCGCCGCGCACGAACATGCCGTTGTAGGCCACGCTGGTCGGCTCGCACAACGCGCCGGCCTCGGAAGCGGCCTCCTCGCCGCCGTACGCCTCCGCGAGCGCGGTGAGCGGCCAGCAGTACTTGGCGCCGACGACGAGCTGATCCGCCATCGCGCCGTTGATCGTGAAGCCGATCTCCTCGAGGTTCTCGCACTGGTTCGGCCAGCCGTTGCGGCACGGGATGCAGTGGCCGCACCAGATCATTTCCTCGACCGTCACGAGGTCGCCCACGCGGAGATCCTTGACCTCGGCGCCGGCCTCGACGACCTGGCCGCTGAACTCGTGGCCGATGACGACGGGGAATTTCGTCAGGCCGGGATACAGAATGTAGCCGTCCTTGTCGGTTTCCAGGAAGTGCACGTCGGATCCGCAGACGCCGCACGCGCGGGGACGAAGGCGCACGTCCTGCGGCCCGAGCTTCGGTTCGACGACGTCCACCAATCCCAACTTGGGATGCCGCCATATGCTCGACCCGGTCACGGCCTTGCGCGTCCGTTCCTCGAAGTCCGAAACCCGATAGTCGGGCTTGGGCGCCCACTCGGCGGCAAATTGAAGTCCCTTCACCGGACACCGATCCTCTCTGCGGTCAGCGCGTTTTGAGCAGTTCGTCGTCGGAACGGAGCTTCAAGAAGCGGGAGCAGGCCTATAAGCCGGGTTCTGTCGAGGGCGGCCATCTCTCTAGGACGCCGGTTACCCGGCACCTCCAGCAGTCTACCCGGGGATCGGCGGGCCGCCTCATTTCCCCCTACGTGACCTTGCTCCGGGTGGGGTTTGCCGAGCCGGCCGGTCGCCCGGCCGCTGGTGCGCTCTTACCGCACCCTTGCACCCTTACCGCCGTGCGAATCACTTCGCGCGGCGGCGGTATGTTTCTGTGGCACTATCCTCGGGGTCGCCCCCACTGGGCGTTACCCAGCACCCTGCCCTATGGAGCCCGGACTTTCCTCGAGCGGTTGTCTGCTCGCGGCCACCTGGCCTGCTCCCGCTCAATGGTATCACGCTGTGATTAAGCGTTCAACGGGCCGGTCTTGATCAACCAGGCTAGTTCTTCGCGTCGAGCGCGCGGTTGGCGAGGCCGTCGGCGCCGGAGTTGCGCGTACGCGGCACGTGGAAGATGTGGACGTGGTCGAAGCGCCTGAGGCGCGCCAGCGCCTCGCGGTAGAGCGGGATCAGTGTCTCGTTGCGGACCTTGTATTTCCCCTGGATCTGCCGCACGAGCAGCTCGCTGTCGCTCTGGATGTGCACGGTGGCGGCGCCGAGGGAGGCGGCTTCCTCGAGCCCGCGGAGCAGCGCCTTGTACTCGGCGACGTTATTGGTGGCGACCCCGATCCGCTCGGCGATTTCACGGACGATCGAATGGTCGGCCCGCACCAAGACCCCGATCGCCGCGTCGCCCGGATTGCCGCGCGATGCGCCGTCGATGCAGAGGGTGACCGTGGAGAGCCGGCCCTGTCCGTCGCCGTGCGGCGCCGCCTTCACCGCGCGCGACGGCGCGGCGGCCGCCCCTTCCGGCTTCAATTTCCTCGTGGCCCGCCGTGGAGTCGGCCGGCTTGAATTACGTGGTTGCCGGCTGCTGGTCGGCCGGCGTGGGCGGGCCGTCAACGCGGACCGTCGAGGTAGAGAATCCGGTGGCACCGTTCGCAGGTGACGACGTCACCGCCTCGGACGCGTGAGACGAACCGCGCCGGCACGTCGTTGCGACAGCCGCCGCAGAATCCGCCCACGATCGCCACCATCCCGACGCCGCCCTCCTGGGCCGCGATGCCCTCGTACTTCTTGAGCAGCCGCGGCTCGACCGCCGCCGCCAGCCCGGCGCGCTCGGCCTCCCGAGCGGCGATCTCCGCGTCGATCCGGCCACGCTCGCGTTCGTAGGCCGCGAGGTGCGCCGCCAGACGCTCCTCGAGCGCGCGCCCCGCGGCCTGCCGTTCCGCCGCCTCGCGCTTGAGGGCCTCGACCTCGTCGAACAGTCCGAGGATGCGGTCTTCGAGATGGTCGCGGGTCCGGGCGAGCCCGGCGAGCTCCTCCTCGAGGCCGGCAAGCTCTTTCGGATTCGAGACGCGGCCGCCGTACAGGTCGCCCTCGGCCTTCTTTTTTTTGATGTCCGCGGTCGCCAGCTGCAGCTCCTGGTCGCGGAGCGTCGCCTGCGCCGCGTGCAGCCGTGCCGCGGCGTCCTCGGCCGCGTGCCGCGCCACCTCGGTCTCCTCGCGCAGCGCCGTGCCGTCGTCGAGCGCGGTCCGCTCGGTCCGCAGCCCGGCCAGCTGCAGATCGATCTGCTGCACCGCCCAGAGCGCGGCCAGGGCCGCGAGTCCGTCTGCGGCCTCGACGGGGTTCACGCCGGGGGTGGACTCCGCGGCGGTCATCGCAGCGTCACAAGGTAGATGCCGTGGCGGCCGTCGTCCGTCTCGGCGACGAAGGCGACGCCGCGGCGGCCGTTGATGACGGGCTGGCTGAACGCGGTGAACCGGCCGCCGCCCGGGGCGGCCTCACCCTCTCGAGCGATTACCGCCACGCCCGACCGCCGGGCGAGGTAGATCGTGTGCGGGTACACGTCGGGGAACCGCACGATGCCCGGCTCGAAGACGACATCCTCCGAATTGTTCATCAGGGCGTTCGTAAAGGTGGGGAACGGCACGCCGTCCTCCGCGGTCTCCCCCACGCGCGCGAGGGTCACGAGCGCGGCGCGGCCGGTCGTGTACAGCGCCTCGCGGACGGCGCTGCGCGCGGTCCGTCCCACGAAGCCGACCGTCCCGGCGTCGGTCAGGCTCACGAACCCGAACTCGGTGAACGGCCCGCCGACCGGCGCGGTATCGTCGGTCGTCACCACGGGCGCGATGCGGCCCTCGCTCAACACGTAGACCCCCTGGGTCGAATGTTCGGTCGTCGCAGCCACGAACGCGATCTGGCCGCGGTTGTTCAGCGCCGGACTGCCGTCGAGGAAAAACTCGAACAGGCCGCCGGTGGGCGCGGGCCATCCGCCCATCACCGCCGTCGTCATGATGCCTTCGCTGCTCGTGAAGATCCCTTCCTGCCCGGTGCCGTTCGTGCGTCCGACGAACGCGATCGTCTCGCGGTCGTTGATCGTCGGGTTGGCGAAGTCGGTGAACACGCCGCCCGCCGGCGCGGACTGGCCCGTGACCGCAATCGGCACGGCCTCCCCGTTTCGCGCCGCGTAGATCCCGAGGCGCGCCGCC